>JAFPRF010000054.1 GCA_017400965.1 Lachnospiraceae bacterium | reverse complement strand
CCTTAGGAGGGGTCTGTTATATCCATTTAACTAAAGGAACCCTTCTTACACGTCGTCGGGGAAATTGATAAAGCCCTGCAGCCAGATGTTGCCCTTAAAGCGGCGTCCTACTTGCGGTTCGCCCAACAAATCTATTATATTGATACAAACGTCAAATGTCAATTCATTACTGCAAATTGTTAGGACGTAAACCTCCTCGCCCGTGAGGCTGTTTTTCACCTTGCGCATGCCCACGATCTCGCCCATGACGGAGTACTGGTCGCACTCCATGCCGTAGGGCATAAAGAAGGTGTCCACGATGGAGAACACGTCCTCGTTGCGGATCCTCGCGTTGATGGTGGAGTAGGTGTCCATGTCCTCGAGGGTCAGCGTCTCCATGGCTTCCTCGCTGCCCTTCCGCGCTTCCTCGATCAGCTGATTTCGCGCGATGGTGCGGCGGCGGATCTGGTCCTTTTGCTCCTCGTCCACGTGGATCGGCATCAGGATCTTACCCGACAGGGACAGGCCCGAAAGCGTCAGCGTCGTTCCGCGCACCGGAAGGCGCCCGGCCGTCTGCGCGTTCACGTACGGGATCATGTTCTGGAGGTAAAAGATCATGGAGATGCCCATGTTGACGTCCTCCACGACGCCCGCGTAGGAGTCCCTTGCCGCATGGCGCTCAACGGAAACGTCCTCCGTAGTCGTCACGCCCTGGCCGCGCAAATAGGGATAGTAATACTCGTAGACGAACTTGTCCTCTTCGTCGAATTCCCCGCACACGGCGATGCCCATATTGTCAGCGAAATCCTTGCAAAACTCGCCTAGCATGACATTATCCGAGTTCATGGTATAGCCCCGCTTGTCCGCCGTCATGATGGCGTTTGTCAGGATCTCTTTTAACTTTTTTCTGTCTTTTAGCTGGCTAAAGCCGATGGCCCTTAGGTACGAATGCATGGATTTCACCTCCTCCCGTCGCGTGCATGTAGTATAACTGATAATGCGTAATTACGCAAGCGTTTTTTAATCCGGGCGGTACTCCATCAGATCCCCCGGCTGGCAATCCAGCACCTTGCAGATCGCCTCGAGAGTTTCAAAGCGGATGCCCTTCATTTTGCCCGTCTTTAGGTTCGAAAGGTTGACGTTCGTCATGCCCACCTTTTCCGCCAATTCATTTAAGGATATTTTTCGGTCCGCCATCATGCGGTCCAATCTGATAATGATCATAGTTTTTCCTCCATTTAGGGCGTGACCTTCGTCACGTCCTTCGCTTCGCTCAGGATCACGGAATTGCTTCGCAATTCTGTGACTTACGCGATCAGATCCATGTCTTCCTGGAGCTTCACGCCGTAGTCAAAGACCTGCGCGATCACCATGATCGCAAAACCAACGACGAGCATGTAAAATCCGTTTAAGGTAAACGGCAGGTACGCGTACTCGAACTTGAAAAAGCTCATGAGAAACATAACCAGGCCCGGGACGATCGCGAGGGCAAATTGCAGCGCGCCGATCAAGCGGATGCGCTTTGCGTTCGAATGCGTAAAAGGCGATCCCTTACCGGTACTGCCCACGATCACCATGACAACAAGCATCATCGCGCCAAGAATGATGGAATACGTCAGCCTCTTCGCCTCCTCCATGAGGACGCAGTACCGAACGTCCATGTTGCCGTTGTCATCCAAACGCTCATACTGGTTGGGATCAACGTCCGCCATGTACTCTCCGTTTTTGTAAAGCTTATACACCTGCTGCCCGTTGGTGACGGTATCCATCGCCAGCTCGTAGCGGATCTCGTAGCTGTCGCTCTTCGCGATCAGGGCCTTCACAAAATCCTCCACCTGGAACAACAATAATATAATGATCACGGTTGCCAAACCAGTTACAAGATGATACCTCTGTAATCTCTTCTTTTCCGGACGATCTATCTTCTTACTCATAACAATTCCTCCTTTGGAATTAAAGTATTAGTTTAATAATTTTAACTTTTGCTTGCCGGCAAGGTTACTATATCATGTCATAAAAGCACTTGTCAACAGAAATTTAAAGTTTTACTTTAATTTTTTATATTTTTGTGTCTGCGACCGTTTCGTAAAATAGGTAGACATATGCCACAATTGGTCTATAATTGTTTATAGAGGAGTTCTCTTGAAAAAAGGGCTTGACCTTATAGTGAACTATAATGATATCTTCAGTTCACAGGAGGAAAAGATATGATCACCATTCAAGGATTTGCAAAGCTTTGCGGATGCAATGCACAGACGCTTCGTTACTACGATAAGATCGGTCTTCTCGCGCCGGCGAAGGTGGACGAGTGGACGGGCTATCGGTATTATGAGGAAGAGCAGGCAATGCTTTTCGTAAAGATCAAAAACCTTCAGCTGGCGGACTTTTCCATTGAGGAGATCAAGGGACTTCTCGATCAGGATGACGAAGCCTTGGCGCGCGCGTTTGAGGTGAAGATCAAGGAGCAGCAGGCAAAGCTCGAGCAGATCAAGAAAATTCAAGAATCATATCTGATTGAAAAGATGGAAATGAAGAAGATCGTGAACACGATGACTAATTTTATTGAGGAGCAGGTTCAGAGTCCCGCGCTTTGGGAGGAATGCGGCGTTGATCCGAAGGAAGAGACGCAGCTGGTGGCAAAGGCCCATGAATTACTGGCGAATTGGATGACGCAGTGCAAGGAGATGGGCGAGGAAGTGTTCCTGAACGTGGATGACCGCGAGGTGGCCGGCGCAAAGAAGATCGGTAAGGTGCTGGAGAAGGGCGACTGGAAGGAAGCCCAGAAGATCGTTCTGAGTAAGGAAAGCCGTAAGGATGAAGAAGGAAAGATCCCTGCAAATGCAAAGCTTTTGTTTGAGCGACACGATTGGGCGCATGTTTCGGATTGGATCGATGAGTTGCCTGCGCGCGCGGAGGGCGATGAATATTATTTCCGCTTCAACGTGGCGGAGGACAGCACAGTTCTTAAGCCCGGCTTTACCATGACCTTCATGCTTCTCATGGCAGCAGGATACGAAAACTTCCTCGGCGGGATCAACTGCTACGTAAACAAGAGCTCGGACGGGAAGAATCATTTTTGGATGCTTAAAAAATAAGTGAATCTAAAGGCGTGACATGGTGTCGCGCCCTTTTCATTTAACACATTTGTGGTGTTTTATTTAACACATTTGCGCTATTTTATTTAACACATTTGTGATACATGCATTTTTTTGGTGATATTTCGCAAATAATGAGACATATCCGATATTGCATCAGCATTTAGATTGCCGTATAATTGACGAAAGTTTAAGAATTGAGGACAATTTTTTATGAGTTTAAGCGTGATCTTGCAGCAGATGGGCGTGATCTGTATTCTTGTCGCCATCGGCATTTACCTGCAAAAAAAGGGCGTCGTTGACACCCTGACTTCCAAAAAACTTTCCGCCATCGTGGTGGACGTATGTAATCCGGCCCTGATCATGGCCTCGATCCTCTCCGGCGGCATCACGGCAACCCATGAAGACCTGCTCATCGCGGCAGGGCTTGGCGCGGCTTTTTACGCCCTGCTCATTATCCTGGGCTTTATTATCCCGCGCATTCTTCGCGCCGCGCCGGACAAACGTCGTTTCTACAATCTCATGACGGTCTACACCAACACGGGCTTCCTTGGCATCCCCGTGGCGAGGGCCATTTTACCCGCCAACGCCATCCTCTATGTCATTGTCATCAACATTTTTTACAGTCTGCTCTTTTACACCCACGGCCTGACCATCCTTGGAAAGGGCAAAAACGCTGACGCGAGCGTAAAGACCAAGAACCCGCTTTTGAACGTCATCAATCCCGGCACCGTCATGGCGATCCTAAGCCTTATCGTTTTTTGGTACAAGATCGAGCTTCCGCCCCTGGTATCCAATACGATCCAGTACGTCGGCAACGCCACCGTGTTCCTCTCCATGGCGCTCCTTGGCGTCTCCATCGCGAGGTCGAAGATCGCGGAGTCCGTAAAGGACGCGCGCATCTGGGGCTACGTTGCGCTGCGCATGATCCTGCTGCCGATCGTCATCGTTTTTGTCATGAAGGCGTTGTCCTTTGACCCGGTCGCAACCCTCGCCATGTGCCTCATGGCAGCAGTACCCGTCGGCAACCTTCCCATGATTCAGGCCGAAAAAATAGGAGAGGACACAACGATCCTCTCCTCTGGCGTAGCCGTGACCACGGTTGTCTCCATCGGCACCATTACGATTTTGACATCCATTTTCTCCGCCTGGCTTCTTGGGTAATTTATTGGGGCAGGCCAAAAAAGATCGCGTAGATCACAAAAGTGATAAGATCCACCAAAAGAAAGATTCCGAAGGCGATGCCTGCGATTTTCAGGCCCTTTTGGGTCTTTTTCTTATTCTCCTCCGTCAACACGTGCTTCTTTAGGTCGCTGTAAAACGCCGAAGTTACCACCTGCTCCTGCGGCTGTGCCTGCTCGGGAGCCTTGTCTTTTATCAGCTCATCCAGAGACACTTCGAACAGATCGCTGATCGCAACGAGCTTTTCCATGTCAGGCGCAGATTCCCCCACCTCCCACTTGGAGACCGTCTGCCTAGATACGTTGAGGCGATTTGCCAGCTCTTCCTGAGAGTATCCTCTCTTTTTTCGAAGCTCGTACAATTTATTATTGAATTCCATCTTCGCCTCCGCCTTTCTATGCTAAAATTTCTGACGTTTTCTTCTGCTTCATAAGTAGCATCTTGGCCAATACCATCCCCAAAACTACCGTTGTAATCACGCTCGCCTCGATTCCGTAAGCGCCGCCGTTTAATAAAGTCCCCTTTTCCACCTTGAAAAGGAAAAGGCCGAAAGCCGCGCCGTCTCCTCCGCTTACCGTAAGTCCCATGATCCCGCCGAGTACGTAATTCCATGCAAAATGCAGTCCGCAGGCGATCCAAAGATTCCCCCTCCGTAAAACCAGCAGGGAAAACAGGATGGCAACTAGATAAAGGTTTAGGATTGCAACCACAATATATTTCGATTCCATCTCCATGATGGAAGGCAGATGCGGGAAGGCAAATGCCGTGGAACTGATCAGTACCGCCAGCCAAGTAGGCACTTTTCCTTTCAGCGCTCCCATGAGGAAGCCTCTGCACATGACCTCTTCTCCGGCAGACTGGATCGCGTAACCAACCAGCAAAAGCAGCAGCATGGGAAGTTTTGCGTTCGTGCCCAGGCCTTCAAAGGTCATGGATCCCGTCATCAGGTTAAGGCCTGCGATCACTGCCAGAAGACCTACGGCGATGAGGGAACCCGTCAGATAATCGAGGGGTCTTTTTCCGAAAACCTCTTTTGTGGACCTCTTTTCGACGATCTTACAATATAGAAGCGTTACGAGAATAAAAATCGCAAACCCAAGTAAGGAAAATAGTAAGGAAGCTTCATTGCCAGGCATGTCGCCGTGCATGGGATCATACCCCATCCCGGTGAGCAGTCCAATAATGACCGCTTCCCCTAAGACCGCCGAGGTAAAATAAATCAGTAGAAATGCTAAAATTTTCTTTATCGAGTATTCGAGCGCTGACATTTCCTTCCGATTGTTAAAAGGTAAGAGATTCAAAATAATCGTTTTCATCAACAAATCCTCCTGAATGTTTTTTGTTGAATCCATCGTATTATTTTTCCTCAAAAACCTCCACCAAGCAGCCTTGGCAATCTGACAACGCCCCTTAACAATCCTGTTAAAACCCGTTGCAATGCCCTATTTTCGGCACTTTCTCCTATTTCCATAAGAAAAACATGAGTATGCTGATGACGAGCGCGATCACGGCGACGGCCAGGACCAGTAAAATCTTCTGATAGGGCCTCTTTGCCTCCTCCTTCATCTGCTCAATCTCGTCCAGGCGCTTCCCCTCGACAAAGGCCACGATCTCGCGATAGGTCTGAACATTCAGCTCTTTTTTCTTCTTCTCTACGTAAAATGCGAACGCTAACGAAACGCCCGCGAGGCACAGCCAGATTCCGAAGCCCCAAAATCCTAACAGCTTTGCCAGCGGAATCGGCGTAATGACCGTGAGGATAAGTAAAATCGAGTAAATCCAGCTAAGTTTACTAAATTCTCTTTGATCGTCCTGATTTACCATCTCCCTGATCACCTCCACGTCACCCTTCAGCAGGGTATCCACGGAAACGCCAAAGACCTCGCTCATGCGAAGCAGACTGTTGATGTCAGGGTAATTTTTCCCCGTCTCCCAATTGGAGATCGTCTGTCTGGAGACAAAAATCTTTTCCGCCAGCGCGTCCTGCGACAGTCCCGCTTCCGTTCTGTACTTTTTCATCTGACTGCTCAGTTCCATGATCTTGCTCCCCTCTAATTTCAGAATTCTCGACTGCGTGCCCTTCTAAATTTGAGAATTATTTCATAATTCTCAGACTATCATATCATAATGAGGGGGGGATGGAAAGTGGTTCTAGTTTTCCAAGACATAGGTTTCTTTAATAAATTTCGAAACCTGCGTCTTAAGATTCTCCATACTTGCGATGCTTGCCTGCATTCCCTCCTGGTCCTGCGCAATCTTGGCATTCTGGTAAGCATAATAATGGCCCATGTACTGGAAGGTTGCGTCCTCGGAGGTCGTCATGGCTTCGATCCCCGCCTCATCAAAGCGGCTGCCGGGATGAAAATTCTCATGGAATGTCGCGTCAAAAATGG
>JAFPRF010000373.1 GCA_017400965.1 Lachnospiraceae bacterium | reverse complement strand
GTTCACGAAAAATGCGTAGATTGGCAGCTTAGCCGTGCAGCTCATGAAAGGCGTAAGGAGGATCGTCATCTTTCTGTCGCGCTCGCTTGGCAGGGTCCTCGAGGACATGACAGCCGGCACTGTACAGCCGAAACCGATCAGCATGGGAACAATGCTTCGGCCCGACAGGCCGATCTTGCGCAGTATCTTATCCATCACAAAAGCGACTCGCGCGATATAGCCGCTGTCCTCCAGCATGGACAGGAAGAAAAACATTGTGATGATGATCGGCAGGAAACTCAAGACGCTGCCTACGCCTTCGAAAATTCCGTTTATTATCAGGCCGTGAAGCACAACACTAACGTTAGCCGCTGAGAGCGCACGGTCAACCATATCCGTGACGGATGCGATCCCGGCCTCAAGCAGTTCCTGGAAAAACAGTCCGATCACGTTGAAAGTAAGAAAACATACAGCTCCCATGATCAGGATAAACATCGGGATCGCGGTATATTTGCCCGTCAGTATGCGGTCGATCTTCGCGCTCTTTTCGCTCCCTTTGTTTACCTTGGGCTTGATCACGCAGGCATCACAGGCTTTCATGATAAAGCTGAAGCGCATGTCCGCGATGGCCGCCGTCTTGTCCAGACCGCGCTCCTTTTCCATCTGCAGCGTCAGATGATCCAGAAGTTCCATCTCATTGGCATCGAGCCCGAGTTTTCCGATGACCAGTTCATCTCCTTCTATAGCCTTGCTCGCCGCGAAACGAAGAGGAATTCCCGCTGCGGCCGCATGGTCCTCGATCAGGTGCATTACCGCGTGCAGGCATCTGTGGACTGCTCCGCCGTGGTCATTCTGGTCGCAGAAGTCCTGTCTCGTGGGCTTTTCCTGATATTTCGCGATATGGATCGCATGACTCACCAGTTCTTCTATACCTTGATTCTTCGCGGCGGAAATAGGAACCACCGGCGTTCCGAGGAATGCTTCCATTGCGTTTACGTCGATCACGCCGCCGTTCTCATTCACTTCATCCATCATGTTGAGAGCGACTACAACAGGGACGTCCATTTCCAGCAGCTGCATGGTCAGATACAGATTCCGCTCAATATTGGTCGCGTCCACGATATTGATGATCGCCTTCGGCTTTTCATTCAGGACAAAGTCTCTCGAGACCAGTTCCTCTTTGGAGTAGGGCGACATGGAGTAGATGCCCGGAAGATCCGTGATCAGAGTATCTTCATGACCGAGGATCACGCCGTCTTTGCGATCCACCGTAACTCCCGGAAAATTTCCCACATGCTGCCTCGCCCCGGTCAGCGCGTTGAAAAGGGTAGTTTTGCCGCTGTTCTGATTCCCGACAAGCGCGAAGGTCAAAACAGTGCCCTTAGGGAGCGGATCTCCGCTTCCCTTGGGGTGGTAGATCCCTTCTTCTCCAAGGCCCGGGTGGGGAGTCCTCTTGTGCTTTACTGTCTTTTCCTCTTCCTGAGTCTTCTTCCTAATTGGCTTTACTCCGATCTTGGCGGCGTCATCAAGACGCAGCGTGAGGGAATAGCCGTGGATCTGGATTTCCACCGGATCCCCTAAAGGAGCGTATTTGAGCACCGTCACTTCCGCTCCGGGGATCACTCCCATATCAAGAAAATGCTGCCTTAGGGCACCGGTGCCGCCCACCGTCTCAATAGTGGCTGACTGCCCGATCCCCAGTTCCTTTAATGTCATTTCGGTATCTCCTTAAATCAAAATATGCACGTCCTTATTATACAAAAAAAGCGTCCCTTTGGAGTATCTATTTACTCCAAAAAGACGCCTGAAGACCGTCATAACTGTACTTAAAAGATCACCTGCTCCACTGCAGGACTCTCTTCTTCATTCCTTCTATGTCCAGCACGCCGTACGCGAATCCTTTCCGCACAAGTTCCGGCGGCACAAATTCG
>JAFPRF010000372.1 GCA_017400965.1 Lachnospiraceae bacterium | reverse complement strand
TGATGAAGCACCCGGAGAACTTCATTTTCGAACTTTTGGAGAATGAGGACGTAGGAGATTACGCGCAGCTTGTGACCTTTGTGGACAAGATCCATGAGCTTGGTGGTTTGATCTCCATCGATGATTTTGGCAGTGGCTATTCCAACCTGCAGCAGATCCTTAGCATTCATTCGGATTTCATTAAGATCGATGGTTCCATCATCCGTAATTGCTGCGTGGACAAGGAGTCGGAAAACATAATCGCCCTGATCACAGGGTGGAAGAGTTTAAGCGCGCGTAACGTAAAGATCGTTGCAGAATTTGTGGAAAATGAAGAGATCCAGCAAAAGCTGAGTATCTATAACGTAGACTATTCACAGGGATACCTGTTCTCCAAACCTTCACCGAAACTGTGACCTGAGAGGATGCAGACATGAGAAGTGATAGAGGCGTTAAGTACGTGGGATTGATCATGGAAGACATTTTCACGGATTTCGCGAAGGAAGTCATCCATGGAATCTCCAATGCCGCCAAGGAACGCAGTGACATCAGACTGGTACTCCTTGTGGGCAGACAAAATGAAAAGATCGATCTATCGGATAAGCAGTGCATGTATAAGACGGTTTACAATACCATTTACCGTCTTGAGGAAAACTGCCGCTTTGACGGACTGATCCTGACCATACCGAACATGTGGGCAGTGGAGATGGATTCCTTTGGACTGGAGAAAATATCCAATTATTCGCAGATCCCTAAGGTATTCGTTGCCACGAACAAGAATAACGAGACCACCGTCAATTACGATAATGAGACGGGCATTCGGGAGGCCGTTGAATATCTGGTCAACACGCGCGGCGTGACGAGACTTTGCATGCTCGGCGGGAGAGATGACAATGCCGACGCCATGGCAAGAAAGAAGATCTTCGAAAAGTGCCTGGCGGAGAATCAGCTGGAGTTTAACGAAAGCATGTATGAAAAGACGGACATGTCTGCCACTTGTTATGCGGAGGCAGGGCGTCTTCTGGATCGTAATCCGGACGTGCAGGCAATCTTTTGCGTCAATGATCCTGCAGCCGTTGCACTGTATATCGAGATGGAAAAAAGAAGACTGGTTCCCGGAAAGGACATACTCGTCTTTGGCTTTGACAACACGCTGACCTCCAGCGCCATGGTACCGCCGCTCGCGTCCATCGGACCGGCAGAGGAGACGCTCGGAAAGCGTGCACTTGAAGTACTTCTCGAAAAGATGAATGGCAGAAGAGTGAAATCAGTTGTGTTGCCTACCAGCCTTTACGGCAGAGCCTCCTGCCCCTATGAGAAGTACGATTTTACGACAAGAGACCTGATCAAGGGAGATACCACCTTCATCAACCGCATGTTTGATGAGTGCTTTTACAGATATAAGAACGAGTACTTTGACAGTAAGACCATCAACCTGCGCAGACTCTTTTATGAGATCGTTTCGCGCATGTTGTATTTCATGAAACGCCGCTACATGAGTGAGGAGGAATATGAGCAGATCATTTCCCTGATCGACATTTTCTTCGACAATGGTGCCATGGATTATACGGATACAACGAAGTTTTTGCAGAGCGTGGAAAGGCTCCAAAATGGCATGAATATCGTGCAGAGATCCCTCTCGACAAATACGCGAAATAACCGTTTGTTCGTTCGCATGAAGGATCGTGCGATTGAGTCGCAGGCTGGTCAAAAGAGTAAGAAGAACATTCAGATCAACTCTGGACGCGGCATAATGCAGGACTTTTTGATCGAGACGACGGACTATGACCGGTCAGGGAGCAGCAATATCGATAACATTGTCAAGCACTTCGACATGCTTGGTCTTCCTAATGCCGCGCTGTATCTATATGATGAACCCGTGGACTATCACTTCCAGGGGATCACGAACTTCCCGACGCATATCAATTTGCGCTGCATTACAAAGAATCAAGCGCTTTACGTATTGCCGAGGGACCGCCAAGACTGTGCGATCGAAAACATTTTCATGAAAAAGGAGTTGCCGTCCAAGGGCCTTGGTTACGTGCCATTTCCTGTCTTTTTTGGCACCAGAATCTATGGAATTTTGATCTGCGAGTTGACGCAGGAGATCGCGGAGAGAGGCGAATACGTCGTAAGTACCCTAAGCAGGGTGATTTACTTAAATGACATGGAAGTGATCAATTCGCCTTCACAAACGGAAAAGGTGAAGGAAGATAAGCGCACCCAGAAGGAACAGGAGATCTTTAGCCAGATTGCGGAAGGTCTTGCCTCGCATTATGACATCATATATTACGTGAATTCCGTGAGCTCGAAATATATGGAGTTCCGCGCAAATAACATTTTTGGAAACCTTGTGGTGCAAGAGGAAGGAAGAGACTTCTTCAGCGAGCTACGCGTGAACGCATCGCGTCTTTTGCATCCTGAGGACAAAGCCCGCATGGTGGAGATCTTGGGTAAGGACCGCATGATCAGCATGTTGGAGGATCGGAAGCAGTTCCATGCGGATTATCGTATGATCATCGACGGAAAGACGCAGTACATGCGCCTCACGATCATGTGGGGAAGCGATCGAGTGCACTTTATCATCGGCGTTGAGAACATCAACGAAGAGGTGCGCAGGGAAGAAGAACACATACGCGCACTCAAGATGGCAAATGAGCTGGCGCGTAAGGATGGACTTACGGGCGCAAAGAATCTGAACGCGTATCGCGAGGTGGAGGAATCCATCCAGAGAGAGCTCGCTGACGGCGTGGAAGACATCAAGTTTGCCATTGTTGTTTGCGATATTAATAACCTGAAGTACGTGAATGACACCTTTGGACATGCCGCGGGAGACGAGTACATCAAATCGGCCTGCAAGCTGATCTTTGATACCTTCTCACATAGCCCCGTGTTCCGTGTCGGAGGCGACGAGTTTGTTGTCGTACTCATGGGAACGGACTTCGAAAATGGGGATCAGCTGATGAAGCAGATCCATTCCGCGGTGCTGGAGAATCAGCGAAAAAACAGTGGCCCGATCGTTGCGGTTGGCGTTGCCGTCTTTGATAAGGAATTGGACGAAAAGGTTTCCGACGTTTTCGAACGCGCGGACCGTCAGATGTACAGAGATAAGAATCACTTAAAGAAACTCAAGGCCATGGAAGAGATTTAGCCAAATCCATTTTGGATATTCGGAGGAGTAGATGCATAAGAAAATCACGATCTTACATGCGAATGACCTTCATGGACAGCTTTCCTTTACGGTTGGCAAGGATTTTAAGCTATACGGCGGCATATCCATGTTGAAGGACTACGTGACGAGATGCAGAAGAGAGCATCCGACCTTTTTTGGTATCTGCGGAGACATTTTGCAGGAGGACGTTTGGGGCTCGGATTATAAGGGAACCAATACGGTGAGCCTGATCAACCTGCTTCGACCAGATGCGCTATCGCTTGGAAATCATGAACTGGATTATGGATTGTCGCACCTAATGATCTTTAAGGAGTGCATACAGAATCCCGTGCTATGTTGCAACATCTGGATCAAGAAGCTTAATATGCCGCTGTTTCAGCCCTCGAGAATTTACGAGGTAGACGGCGTCAGACTCCTCGTGATCGGCATTATCCCGGACATGTTTTTCCGTAAGATTGTCAATGACGCGTTTTGCCGCGACATGACGGAGTATCATGATTCCTACGAGGAAATCCGCAGGGAGCAAAAAAAGAACGAGGGGAAATATGACCTGTGCGTTCTGATGTCACACTACGGACTCAAGGAGGACGAGGATTTCCTAAACGGTCTTCCGGAGGATATCAGGGTGGATCTATTGCTCGGCGGCCATTCCCACGTTTGTATGGATGAGGCAAAGGTGGTGCGGGGGATTCCGATGGCGCAGTCCAGCTACGGGACGACGCACATTGGCAGATTTGAATTAGACGTGGATCTGGATGCAAAGAAGATCACGGACTATACCTGGCAGAGAGTTGAACTGAGCGAAGAAAATTGCGGCGCGGACCGCGAGGTTGATGAGCTGGCCGACAAGGTAGTCTTCCAGCGAAAGAAGGAATCGCGCAAGGAAAAGATCGCGACCTTTGCCGCGAAGTATGAGCACAAGAGCAGACTGTATGAGACACAGCTTGGTAAACTTGTTGCAGATGCGTTTTTAGAGAGCTATCCCGTGGAATTGGTCATCTTACAGTCGGGGAGCCTTAGAAGTAAGGAATGTGGCCCGGAGGTCACGGAAAAGGACTTAAGGACGCTGTATCCCTTTGACGACGCCTTTATGAAGGTGCCCATGAGCGGAAAGATGCTAAGGGATGCATTTGATTATTTATTTATGTTAAAGCCCGATGGAACCGTCATGAATGGCACCTTTGTTTTCAGCAAAGGCTTTTATCTCAAAGCGGATTTCACGGACTGTTGGCATCAGGGATGCCGCGTTTTAGAGCTTGCCTTAAATGGAGAGCCGATCGAGGATGACCGGATCTACCAGATCGGCGTGACGAAGAATTGTTTGTCGAACTTTGCAAAATATTTTGGCATGCCTTCCCCAGGGCCCGCCAAAACACTTTCATTTTCTACGTTTTATGACCTTGCAAAGTGGGTCATGACGAAGGATGGGGAGATTGAGGCACCGAAGGATGAGCGTTTCGTAATCTTGAATTACGAGGAAGGAAAGTAATCTGTAATGTGGGAAATTGAAGTTCAGGCGAAGACGGATCAATTGGAAACGGTACTTGATTTTTTACGGGGACACCTTGAGGAAGAAGAATGCCCCATGAAAACGATGATTCAGCTTGAGGTCTCTGTTGAGGAGATCTTTGTGAACATTGCGCATTACGCCTATGAGGGTGGCGAGGGAACGGCCGTGATCGAACTTTCAATCTTGGACGAGCCGAAGGCTGCTCAGATCACCTTCCGCGACCGAGGCGTACAGTTTGATCCTTTGGCGAAACCTGATCCGGACATCACGGAGAGCGCTGAAGAACGCAGGATCGGTGGCCTAGGCATTTTCATGGTCAAGAAGAGCTCGGACGGCCTGACCTATGAGTATAAAAACGGGGAAAACGTCCTCGTAATGACAAAGAATTTTTATAAATCGTGAGGTAGATTTGTAATGGATGCGAAAGAGCAGATGTTGCTGGAAGCGCAGGAAATAAGACGCTTTTTGGATATTGCTGACATCCGTGAATTCATTTATGACGTGGACAACGACATGCTTGAGAATTTCCGCTATGGTAAGACAAGGGAAACCTTTTTTAAGGGCTCGATCGAGACCTGGGCGGAGAACTTCAGGCAGCGCATAAGCGGTAACGTCAACAAGGAGTTCGTGGATTTTTACAATGCATTAAAGCGCGGCGATGACGCGTTTGAACATATTTATGAATACAAGGGCCTGGTTCGGCGCACGAAATTCATAGCGGAGAAAAAACCAGACGGCGGAAAGATTGTCTATGGGGTTGTCATGACCGGGCAATTGACGCAGAATAAGGAAGCAGCATACAAGCGCGCGACGGACATGGACGCAATGCTGAACATGCTCAATAAGCGTGCCATTACCGAGTACGCGCAGAAGGTGCTGGAAAAGCCTGATTGTCCGACAACCTATCTTGTGATCTTTGACCTCGATAATTTCAAGGTGGTCAATGATTCCTTTGGACATCTTTACGGAGACGAGGTTCTGGTAACGATCACGGACATCATCAATAAGGCAGTTGGCGCAAATGGCGTGGTCGGAAGGATCGGCGGCGACGAGATCCTGATTGTGACCAAGGGGATCGAAGATAAAGCGGCCCTGCGTCCGATGCTTCGCGAGATCCGCATGAACGTGGAAGATACTTATCGTGACCGCATGGACGGTATTTCGTTAACCTGTAGCATGGGCGCGGCAGCCTATCCGGATCACGGAAAGAGCTTCCGCGACGTGATGGATCTGGCGGATAAGATGCTCTATCTCGCAAAAGAGAAAGGAAGGAACCGGTACCTGATCTTTACGCCAGAACTCCACGGGGATATCCTAAAGGCTCCGAAGGAAGAGATGATGGCGCACATGTCGAATCCGATCCCGATGGCCTTTGACAAGATTGGCATCATTCAGTTTATGATGGAGGATTACCTGCGGCGCGGGACCAGCAGTAATGAGGCGGCATTCTCGAACGTGGGGCAGGCCTTTGGACTCAATGAAATTTTGATCGTTTATGAGAACGGGAAAAATGGCTTCCGCTGGACGCCGGAGGGAACAAGCCACGCAGAGGATGATCTGTGTTGGATCGAGATGGGGGATGCATTCTTTGATCGGTTCGATGAGAATGGACTTTACGTGATCGATGGCCTGTATTCCCTGCAAGAGGATCAAAAGCCTTTTCGGACAAAGCTTGTGGAACGCGGCATTGAATCCGTGCTCTTCTACAAGATCAGTCACAAGGGAGAGGCGGAGGGCTACGTGATGTATGCGAAAAAGGTACAGCGTCAGAAATGGTCAGAATATGAGCTGTTAGCGCTGTCTACGATCGCGAAGATTTTTGAAATGTCGGTTTACAAATAAATCGAGAGGAGGCTACGCATGAGAATCGAAATTCCGGAAGATGCGAAGAGAAGATTAGATTCCCTGTTTGAGGCGTTTGCCATCGTGGCAGAAGGAAAATATGTCTATCTCTGCGACCTGGACTATGATTACTCGAGGTGGTCATCGAGTGCCGTGGATGCCTTTGGGCTCCCGGATGAATATATGTATGAAGCAGGCGGGATTTGGGAGAACTACATTCACCCTGAGGATCGGGATGCTTACCGCATCAGCATTGAGGAGATCTTTTCGGGACAGTCTCAGGGTCATGACATGCAATATCGTGCGCGCAAAAGAGACGGGGAGTATGTGGTATGTACCTGTCGCGGCGTCGTGATCAGAGATCCGCAAGGAAAGCCGAAATACTTTGGCGGTGCAATTCGCAACCAAGGCATACATGCGAACATTGATACGCTTACGGGATTGCGCAATCTTTATGGTTTCTTTGAAGACCTTAAGATTCACATAGATCGCGAAACGCCCGTGAACATTATCATGATCGGTATCAGTAATTTCACGGAGATCAACGAAATGTACGGGTATCATTTCGGCAATCTCGTGTTGCAGAAATTTGGAAGATACCTGATGGAATTTGTTGCGAATAACGGTTGCGTTTACCGTATGGATGGCACGAAATTTGGCGTGATCAGTAGCTCCAAATCCATTGAAACCTTGAAGCGCGGCTATCAGATTTTCCGCGAACGGTTTCAGAGGGGTTTTAAGGTCGATGACGTGTTCCTGAGCATGCGTCTCAATGCAGGACTTTTGGAACTTGATAATTTTGAGATCGACGATCAGACGGCGTATGCCTGCCTGAACTTCTCCTATGGAGAGTCGAAGATCAGACGGCAGGGCGAGCCCGTGGAATTCTCCATGGAGATGACCGAGGGCAACCAGGGCTATCTTGAAAAGATCCAGGTGATTCGTAATTCCATCGTGCAGGATTGCAAAGGCTTTTATCTTCTATATCAGCCTGTTGTGAGCGCGGCGACGGAAAAACTGGTTGGCGCGGAGGCACTGCTGCGATGGAGAAACGACACCTATGGCATGGTGCCCCCAGACACGTTTGTTCCCGTGCTCGAGCGTGATGCCTTATTCCCGAAGCTGGGTCAGTGGATCCTTCGAAAGGCGCTGCAGGACGGCATGCTCATATTGGAAAAGCAGCCTGACTTTGTCGTTAACGTCAACCTTTCCTATTCGCAGTTGGAGCGTCCTGATTTTGTGGACATGGTGAATGAAACGTTACGGGAGGTTGGCTTCCCTGCGAAGAATCTTTGTCTGGAGATCACGGAGAGATGTAAACTGCTTGACATGTCGCTGTTGCGCAACGTGATCGTATCCCTTAGAGCAAAGGGCGTGCGATTTGCTCTGGACGATTTCGGAACCGGATTTTCTTCGCTGAGCATCGCGAGGGAATTGCCCTTCGATACGATCAAGATCGATCGAAGCTTTGTCAGCAGCATCGAGTCGGACGAGAAGGAGCGCGAGCTGATGAGCCACTTTACGAAGTTCGCGGCATCCTTTGGATCAGGCATCTGCGTGGAAGGCATTGAGACCACTGGCATGCGCGACATTCTGCAGAAATTCGCGGTATCGACTTTCCAGGGATATTTTTATTCCAAGCCGATCACGCTGGAAGAACTGCTTAATAGTGACTTCTTAAAAACAGAAGAGAAATAAATCATCAAAAACTTATGAGATGGGGAGAAAGATCACATGAGAACAACAAAGAAGGAAAGGGCCTATGCGATGGAGCACTTTAACGAAGTGCATCACACCACGCTGAATCCCGAAGGTCCTGGCGTTGTCAGGATCCATTTAGTTCCGCCTGTTCTGGTGGATGGCGAGCTCGGCGACAGCGTTGCCATCATCAATGGACAGGACGTCATTCCCGTGAGCCGCTCTTGGAGCATTCTGCTCACGGAATTCATCGAAGAGGTCAACAAGCATGCCGGACGCGAGATCTCAGATGAAGAGGCTGCGCAGGTGGTAGCGACCACTTGTGAAAAGGTCAAGAAGATTTACCCGCTTGTTTCGAAAAAGCGTCTGCAGAAGGACATCCAAACTATTATGGAGACCTTTAAGCACATTGCGTATGGGGAGCCCGTGGAGGAGCCCATTGCGTATCTGAGCATGGGTGATTATGCGCCTTACATGCGCGCACCGCACAGAATGGATCTCATGGTCAGCGCCATGACGGTGGATGGCAAATGGCATTGCAATCAAAACTGCGTACACTGCTATGCGGCAGGGCAGAACCAGTCTTCCGAGAAGGAGCTTTCGACAAAGGAGTGGAAGGCGATCATTGATAAGTGCCGCGAGGTTGGCATCCCTCAGGTGACATTTACGGGCGGCGAGCCGACGATGCGAGAGGATCTGTTCGAATTGATCGATCATGCAAAATGGTTTATCACGAGACTGAATACCAACGGCATCAAGCTGACGAAGGAGTATTGCGAGAAGCTGAAGAAGGCATCGCTGGACAGCGCGCAGATCACGTTTTATTCCTGCGATGAGGAGATCCACAATCAGCTCGTTGGCGCACCGAAATACCAGGATACCGTTGCAGGTATTGAAAATGCGTTGGCCGCAGGCATCAATTTAAGCATTAACACGCCGCTTTGCACCTTGAACAGAGACTATAAAAAGACGTTGGAGTTCTTGCATGACAAGGGCGTTTTGTACGTGACTTGCTCCGGTCTGATCACGACGGGTAATGCTGCGAAGGAAGCATCGGAGAATCTGCAGCTGACGCTCCCTGAGATTCGCGAGATCTTAAAGGAGGCCGTGACCTTCTGCTTTAGCCATGGCATGGAGATCAGCTTTACCTCTCCTGGATGGGTAGATGATAAGTTCTGTAAGGAGCTAGGCATCACCACGCCGAACTGCGGTGCCTGCCTGAGCAACATGGCGATCACGCCGGGTGGCAACGTCGTACCTTGCCAGAGCTGGCTAAATGACGCGCCTTTGGGGAATTTCCTAAAGGACGATTGGGACAAAATCTGGAACAGTGACGTCTGCAAGACGCGCCGCGCTTATTCCGCAATGTTGCGCAGTGAGTGCCCGCTGAGAATTGTTCGTGGAAAGGCGGGTGACAGATCATGAAAAACTGGAAAAAACTTTTGATCTTCCTTGTGATGCTTATGCTGCTCGTGCCTGTATTTGGACAGGCGGCGAAGGCGGCAGACTTAGATGACATCTTGGATTATGAGATCACCATCGACGTACGCAAGGATGGTACGCTGGACATGGTGTACCACATCGAGTGGAAGGTTTTAGATTCCACTTCCGAAGGCCCGCTTGAATGGGTCAAGATCGGTATCCCGAATAAGAAGTATGTATCCATGAAGAAGCTCTCAAAGAATATTGAGAGGATTGATTATTATTCTGACGCCGGAAGCTACGTACGCATTGATTTTGACAAGAAATACAAGAAGGGCGAAGTGGTCACCTTTGAGTTCAATCTGGTACAGGATTACACTTACCAGATGAACCAATTCGTGGACGGAGAGACCGTGTATGGCTTTACGCCCGGTTGGTTTAATGACATTAAGGTCGAAAAGCTTGTGGTCCGTTGGAACGCTGACAAGGTAAAGAGCGTTGATCCGGTTGCCAAGACGGAGAGCTATAATGGCGGTACCTACTACGTATGGACGAAGGAAAGATTAGGCCATGGCGAAAAGCTTCCCATTCAGGTCATTTACCCGAATGAAGCATTTCAGTTTGACCCTGAGAAGACCAACATTGACGGACATAAGGAAAACATTGGATTGCTCGTATTGGTGGTATTCGTTGTGATCTTTGGCTTTGGTGGATTTTTTGTTGTAGTCGCGCTTCTTGTTGGCGCATATGAAAGTAACGCAAGGCTTGGAACGACGAAGATCACCCGTACCAAGATCGTCTATTATGACGCTTGCCCTGGTTGCGGCGGCGCAAGAAACGATGGCGAGAACAACTGCCCTTATTGCGGACAGAGCTTTATCAAGAGCGAGGAGATCATCAAGGAAGAACAGATCCCCAAGGAGGAAAAGGCGCTCAAAAAGAAGAAGACGGATGGCCTTTATCCGTACGTATCTTCACCGAATACCTACATGGCAGTTCACGTAACGCACGTGGCACCTCCGCCTCGTGCAACCTCGCATAGCAGCTGCGCACACAGTAGTTGTGCATGTGCCTGCGCGTGTGCCTGTGCCTGTGCCGGCGGTGGCCGAGCGGG
>JAFPRF010000371.1 GCA_017400965.1 Lachnospiraceae bacterium | reverse complement strand
TTGGCGGAATCGCAATAATCGCACTATTTTGCATGTGAAGGGGAGGTATATATTATGGTATTGTTTATTGAATGTTTAGTTGCAATTGTTTTATTTACCCTGATTGTTGTTCCTATGACTGCGAAGGATCCGATTTCAGTCATCAGTGATTATCCGCCAGCCATACGGAAACGCTGTGTGGAGCTTGGACTAACGAAGGAAACGAAAAAAAGGTTTGAAGCAAAGGATTTGATCCGCAAAGGTGTGGCGATTATTGTATTGCTACTGGTGGCGACGCTAGTGATGATCAAACTCAATCATGCGGAAACTTTTCTGCAGGGCTTTGGATATACTTATATCATCTGGCTTTCAATCACCTGGTTTGACGCGTTGGTGCTGGATTGCGGTTGGTTTTGTCATTCGAAGCGCGTGCGGATCCCAGGGACGGAGGATATGAAGGAGTATCATGATTATCTGTTCCACATTACACAGAGTTGCCTTGGAACTCTGATAGGTTTACCTGCATGCGTGATAGTAGGAATGTTGGTCATGCTCTTGCAGTGAGGCAGGCATAGTGAGAAAAAACACTCATCAAGGGACTTGTATATCATCGAAAGTTAGTCTATACTAATTAAGGTCAGAACATACTAAACCTCCACAATTATATTCCAAAAGCCCGTCATGGTAGAAAACCGAGGCGGGCTTTTGGGATAAATGAAAAGAGCCCTGCCAGAAGGCGGGGCTCTCATAGGCTATAGCAAGTCAGTCAGTTTTTTGCCATAAAAGAAATCATGAACCATGGTGTCAAATTCTTCCCACATGGGAAGGGTTTGGCACTTTTCTTTTCTGGGACAATCGTATTTTTTATCAGCAAGGCAAACCACGGGAGAGAGGGTTCCTTCCATGAGTTCTATGATCTCGCCGACGGTATAGTCCTCGGGATTGCGGCACAGCTTGTATCCGCCGCCTTTACCGCTGGCCCCGATGATGAGTTCAGCGTTTACCATGTCCTTCACGATGATCTCTAAGTACTTTTTGGAGATCTCTTGTCTTGCGGCAATGTCCTTCAGCGGAATAAAAGTTCCGGTATTGTTTTCTGCCAGATCGATCATAACGCGTAGTGCGTAACGGCCTCTTGTTGAAATCATGTTGTTCGCCTCCTTTTCTCAATAATACACCAATTTAATAGGTTATTCAAGAGAATTGCATAAATACCTATTGACATAGTAGGTATATGATGTTATTATCAACCTATCATTTTAGTAGGTATTTAGAATTGACATGGAGGATGTTTGCAATGGCGAATGAGCTGGTACAAATAAAGAATCTTTCAGCGAAAGCGGAAGAGAAAGATATTCTGAGAAACTTAAGTTTATCCATAGGGCGCGGCGAGACGCATGTCATCATGGGTCCGAATGGTGCCGGAAAGTCGACGCTGGCGAGTGTATTGATGGGCGATCCCGCATATGAAGTGACGGATGGTAGCATCGAATTTGACGGAGAGGATATCGGCGAGTTGGCAGTGCACGAGAGAGCAAAAAAGGGCATTTTCATGTCCTTCCAGAATCCCATTGAGGTGCCGGGCATTTCCTTGGAGAACTTTATTCGTTCCGCGCTGGAGCATCAGACGGAAAAGAAGATTAAGATCTGGGAGTTTCGGAAGGAAGTAAAAAGGGTTTTGGATACGCTGGCCATGGATCAGCACTATGCAGAGCGCGATTTGAATGTTGGTTTTTCAGGCGGTGAAAAGAAGAAGGCAGAAATTTTGCAGATGCTTTTATTAAAGCCGAAGCTGGCGATCCTTGACGAGACGGACTCTGGACTTGACGTGGACGCCGTTCGCACGGTTTCGAAGGGCATCGAGGAGTATCAGAAGGATGAGTCGGCATCCCTCCTTGTGATCACTCACAACGCAGCGATCCTTTCTGCGCTTCGCGTGGATGCGGTGCATATTTTGGTGGGCGGAAGAATCGTCAAGACCGGCGGTAAGGAGCTGATCGATCAAGTTGGAAAGGAAGGATTTGCATCCTTTTTGGAGGAGAAGGAATGAGTACGGAAAAGACTTACGTGGAAGACGTGGACCGTTCCTTTTACGACTTCCGCTTTGAAGATAAGGACAATTATCAGGTTGGCAGTGGCCTGACGGAGGACATTATTCGGCAGATCTCGAAGGAGAAAAACGATCCGGACTGGATGTTGGAATTCCGTCTGCAGTCACTGAAGGTATTTGAACATACGCCCATGACCACTTGGGGACCGTCCATCGAAGGACTGGATCTGGAAAACATCGTCACCTACGTGCGGCCCAACACGGAGCGCATGCATGCCAAGTGGGATGAAGTCCCGGAGAACATTAAGGAGACCTTCGAGAGACTGGGCATTCCGCAGTCAGAGCGTGAGTCACTGGCAGGCGTGGGCGCACAGTATGATTCCGAATTGGTTTACCATAACGTGCGTAAAGAAGTTGCAGATCTCGGCGTTGTCTATACGGACATCGAAAGTGCATTGCGCGGCGAATATGCGGACATGATCCGCGAGAGATTCATGAAGCTAGTACCTCCGACGGATCATAAGTTTGCAGCTTTGCACGGCGCCGTATGGTCTGGTGGATCCTTTGTGTACGTTCCGCCTGGCGTGACCGTGGAGATCCCGCTGCAATCCTATTTCAGGCTGAATGCACCGGGCGCAGGACAATTTGAGCACACGCTGATCATCGTTGATAAGGGCGCCAATCTGCATTTCATCGAGGGATGTTCGGCACCGAAATACAATGTTGCGAATCTGCATGCAGGCTGCGTGGAACTGTACGTCGGAGAGGATGCAACGCTCCGTTATTCGACGATCGAGAACTGGTCGAAGAACATGTACAACTTAAATACCAAGAGAGCGCGCGTGGAGAAGGGAGGAAAGATCGAATGGGTTTCCGGCTCCTTTGGATCGCACGTATCCTATCTCTATCCCATGAGCATCTTAAAGGGAGAGGGCGCGAGATGTGAGTTTACGGGCGTGACCTTCGCAGGCGCAGGCCAGAATCTGGATACGGGTTGTAAAATCATACATGACGCGCCGAAGACTACGAGCTTTGTCAATACGCGATCGATTTCAAAAAGCGGTGGGATCAGTACCTTCCGCAGCGCCGTTGTTGTTACCGCAAAGGCTGAAAACAGTAAGTCGTCCGTATCCTGTGAGTCCTTGATGCTGGATGACGAATCAAGGTCGGATACCATCCCCGTGATGGACGTACGGACCAATCACGCGGACGTGGGACATGAGGCGAAGATCGGGCGCATCTCGGACGAGGCCATTTTCTATTTGATGAGCCGCGGACTTTCCGAGGAGGATGCAAGGGCGCTGATCGTCAGCGGTTTCGCGGAGAATGTTTCGAAGGAACTGCCTTTGGAATATGCCGTGGAAATGAATAATCTGATCAGAATTGAAATGAAGGGAGCGATTGGATAATGGAAAAGATCATCAATCAGCCGATCGCGGGAACCTTTGGTTGGCTTCACGTGGGAGGGACGAAAGTTACCCTTCCTGAACATATAAGGCAGCAGGAGATACAGCTAACAGAGGGAGAGTCCAAGACATTGCTTTTAGAAGATGACGGCGCATTCTTATCTTTCGAAGCTAAGCTCACAAAGGAGGCAAAGCTCCATTTGGTACTCCTTCGTAAGAAGGATGCTGCAGAGCGCTGTTTTACCGACGTACGCGTACGCTTAGAGGAGGATGCGGAGTTTACCTGGCATCGACTGATCCTTGGCGGGAAGGAAACCTATGACAATGTCTCCGTGGAGCTTGCAGGGAAAGGCAGCAGATTTGCCGCGGATCTTGGCTATGATTTAAAGGGTGAAGAAAAGGCAGACGTCAATTGCGAGGCAATCCATCTTGGAAAAAAGAGTGAGAGCAAGATCCGTTCCTTTGGCGTTTTGGCAAAGAAGGCTGAAAAGCTTTTGCGCGGTACCATTGATTTCCGCAGAGGGTGCGCTGGCGCCATTGGAAATGAGACGGAGGACGTACTGTTATTGGATGATACCGTGCGCAACCAGAGCGTTCCGATGATCCTTTGTACGGAAGAGGACGTGGTTGGAAATCATGGCGCAACCATAGGAAGACCAGAGGAGAGACTACTTTATTACATGGCATCGAGAGGGATCGATGAAACGCAGGCGTTGGAGCTTTTATCAAGAGCGAAGCTCGAGGCCGTACTCCATCAGATCCCAGATGAGGAAATTCGACAGAAGATCAAGGAGGAACAGGGATGGACGTAAGGGAAATACGAAAGGACTTCCCGCTGTTTCAAAACTATCCGGACATCGCCTATTTAGATAATGCGGCGACAACGCAGCGCACGGAGAGCGTACTGCTTGCGGAGAAGAAGTTCTACGAGGAGGCCAATGCAAATCCTTTAAGAGGATTGTATGAGCTTTCCCAGAAGGCGACGGATGCCTATGAGAATGCACGCGAGACCGTAAGGAAATTCATCGGCGCGAAGAGTACGGAAGAGATTGTTTTTACCAGAAACAGCACGGAAAGTTTGAATTTGATCGCATATAGTTATGGAGCACTTTTGCAGGAGGGAGACGAGATCGTCATCTCCGTTTTGGAGCATCACAGCAATCTGATTCCCTGGCAGCAGTTGGCGAAGAAAAAGGGTTTGAAGCTCAAGTGGATCGAGATCGATGAAAACGGCGCGATCACGGAGGAGGCTTTTCGAAAAACGTTATCAGAAAAGACCAAGCTGGTTTCGCTTACACTAATATCGAACGTGCTGGGAACATTAAATGACGTAAAGAGATTCGCGCAGATTGCACATGAGATCGGAGCAGTTTTTGTTTGTGATGGCGCACAGGGCGTTCCACACATACCGGTTAACGTAAGTGATTTGGATGTAGACTTCTTAGTCTTTTCAGGACACAAGATGCTTGGCCCCATGGGGATCGGCGTTCTCTATGGGAAAAAAGAGTTGTTTGAAAAGATGCCGCCGTTTTTATATGGCGGGGAGATGATCGAGTACGTGGGCAAGGAGGATGCCACCTGGGCGGAACTGCCGCATAAGTTCGAGGCAGGAACGGTAAACGGTGCGGGGGCAGCAGGCCTTGAGGCTGCGATCAAGTATTATGAGAAGATTGGATTTGAGAATATTGTAAAGCGGGAAGAGGAGCTGGGTGAGCTTGCGTTTCGGACGATGAGCGAGATTCCTCACGTGACCATTTTGGGAGCGAAGGATGCGGCATCGCATCACGGGATTTTCTCTTTTATGGTGGATGGCGTGCATCCGCATGACATCGCAGAGATCCTTAGCGCAGACGGCGTTTGCGTTCGTGCGGGACATCACTGTGCACAGGTTCTAATGAAGGAGCTGCAAGTGAATTCCACGGCGCGCGTCAGCATCGCGTTTTACAATACGGAGGAGGAAATCGCTAGGCTCGGGGAGAGTCTACGGTCTGTAAGAAGGAGAATGGGCCATGCAGAATAGTTTTTATCGCGAGATCATCAATGATCACAACCTGTATCCCGCACATAAGCATGAGCTAGGGTGTTCAGGATGTGAACACAGAGGGATCAATCCGAGCTGCGGCGACGACATTACCTTAAAGCTGCAGATTGAGGATGGCGTGATCAAAGATGGCGCTTATATTGGAGACGGCTGTGCGATTTCACAGGCGTCTGCGGACATAATGTTGGATCTGATCATCGGGAAGAGCAAGGAAGAGGCGATTCGCCTGACAGATATTTTTCTACGAATGATCAAGGGGGAAGCAACGGAGGAAGAAATTGAAGAGCTTGAGGAAGCAGGAGCACTGACGGATGTATCGCACATGCCGGCACGCGTAAAATGTGCGGTCCTGGCGTGGCACACGCTGGAGCAACTGCTGCATGAGCAGGAGGGGGAAACATGAGGGTATCAACAAGGGTAGAATACGGGCTTATGGCATTGGTAGACATCGCGATCCATTCGGAGAATGGAGAGAGCGTTTCAACGACAGAGATCGCGGATAGACAGAAGATTTCGCAGAAGTACTTGGAACAGATTTTGCCGCAGCTTCGGCAGGCAGGCCTGATCAAGGCACAAAAAGGTCTGCGCGGCGGTTATCGCTTGGGAAAGCCGGCGGAAGAGGTTTTACTGGCGGACGTGTTTAATGCGCTGGATGATAGCATCTTAGCGGAGATGGAGTCCCCCAAGGAAGAGGCAGACGGCGCACTTCGCGGTTGTATCAATGAGTGCCTTTGGGAGAAGATCAATAAGAATCTTTTGGATTTCGCGAAGGGGAAAACCCTAAGTGAATTCCTTGTAGAGTGCCGAAATAAAAGCATTCAGGGTTGGGATCTGTACGTTATTTAAAAAAGTTTACAAAACCTATTGACATAGTAGGCGAATAGTGATAAGATGCACTTATCAAATCCAAGGAGGCGCAAAACGATGACAAAACTCCATACGTTTCAACTGAATATCGTCATGTGTTGCTGTCGAATGTATGATACCCGGGCACAAAGATTGGCTGGGGCGTTCGATTGCGCGCGCCTTTTGTAAATGCGAATGAGAACAGCATGTCAGCCATGAGCCCGGGAGTAAATCATCTCGGGCTATATTCATGCCATTTATTGGGAAGGAGGTAGCTGATGGCAGAGATTGTAAAAGTAGATCGCGACAGAATCCAAAATGAATTCTTTCAGTTGACGGCATTTGATGCGGAGTCCTTTCATGAAAGAAAGATCGCGGAATACGTGAAGGAAAAGCTTAGGAGCTTAGGCCTTACCGTTGAAGAGGATGACGCGAGAGAAAGAATCGCAAAAGAACATCCCGAATCGAATGAAACGGCATCCAATATTTACGCGTATCTCAAAGGAACAAAACAGGGAGAGCCAATTTTATTTGCCTCCCATTTAGATACGGTAAAGCCAGGAAATGGAAAGAAGGCCATCCTGCATGAGGATGGAACCATTACCTCTGATGGAACAACGGTCCTTGGCGCAGATGACATATCTGGTCTGGTATCGATCCTTGAAGCCCTGACGGTGATCCAAGAAAAGCATTTGGAGCATCCGGATCTGGAAATTTTGATTTCTGTTTCTGAGGAACCCTATTGCGAAGGAACACGATTCGTTCAATATGAAAGGCTGAAGGCAAAGGAAGGTTACGTCTTAGATCTGGACGGACCGGTCGGCAGGGCAGCAAACGCAGCGCCCTCGATCCTGTCAACAAAGATTGAGATCGAAGGCAAGGCAGCACACGCAGGATTCGCACCAGAGCTTGGCATTAATGCTTTATCCATCGCGGCAGACGCACTCGCCAATATCCGAACCGGAAGAGTTTATAACGACCTCACCGTTAACTTCGGAACCATTCAAGGCGGAAGCGGAAGAAACATTGTCCCGGAGCACGTAGAGATTCACGGAGAGATCCGAGGACTTGAACATGAGAAAGCGCTCTGCGAGGGAGAATTGATCAAAGAAGTTTTCGAAAAGGCGGCAAGAAAGTACGGCGGAACGATCAAATTCAGCGTGACGGAACATATTCATTCCTATCACGTATCAGAAGAAAAAAATGTTGTGAAAAGGTTTCAAAAGGTGGCCCAGGAGGTAATCCGATGTAGCAAGCCGGAATGCATTACCACCTATGGCGGCAGCGATGCGAACCGGCTAAATGAACATGGTATTGAAACGATCGTTCTAGCCTGCGCGATGGAAAAATGCCATACCACGCAGGAGTACACAACGCTTTATGAATTGGAAAAATCGGCACAGTTAACACTTGGATTAATGATTGATTAAAGAGAAAAAGAGGAGAAAAAGATGATGAGAAAGTTTGGCAAAGGTTTTGGAAAGAGATTTGGAATTTTGGCTGCAAGCACAGTCCTTGCGGCATCCCTGCTTGGCGGATGCGGCGTACAGGGAAGCATTGAGGATCAAAAGAGTTCTGAGAGCGCAAGCGTTTCAAGTTCCGCAGTGGAATCCAGCAGCGCATCGTCTGGTACGGAGCAGGGCGGCGGTGAAGTCGTAAAGGAGAAAAAGGACTTGGTTCCCCTTAGCGTATCCTATCCCGCAGGTAACATTCGCGTAACCGTAAACATTCTGGCACTGCAGAACGGCTACTTCGAAGCAGAGGGCCTGACCGTAACTCCCGTTGCAGTTGGTGGTAATGATGCACTGACCGCCATTAACGAGGACAATGGCGCACTAGACATTCTGACTGCAGGCTTTGTACCTGACGTGCAGGCCATCGGCGCAGGTTATGAGCTGAGCTTCATCGCAGGTACCGCAGTAGAAGGTGGTTCCGTGATCGCTAAGAAGGGCAACGCTGATAAGTTCAAGGGTAGCGATACCGTATTGAATCTGGAAGCAGTAACGAATGCAAAGCTTGGCTTTGCCAGAAACGAAGCATCTTGGGTAGTGACCAGACAATATCTTCTGGACAATGGCATCAGCAATGACGTGATCCAGGGAATCGTGGATGAGGCTCATGGCAATGTTTCCTATTACGCAGATGCAACTGCAACCGCACAGGCCGTACAGAAGGGTGAGGTTGAGCTTGGCTTCCTTCCCATGGAGTTCGCACTGCTCTACGCAGACGCTTACGACCTTGAGATCGTTGCCGCGGCCGGTGAGCTTTCTCCCAACTACGTATGCTGCCGTGAAGTAACCTCCAAGAAGAGACTTGAGGAAAAGTATGATTCCTTTGTGGCATATGAGAGAGCTAGAATCCAGGCATTTGAGTATTACAAGAAGGGCGAGACCGATGCAACCGTAAAGGCAGACGTAGTAAAGACTGTTGCAGAGTATTCCGGCAAGGAAGCAGATTACGTAGAGACCTATCTGTATGGCGGCGTAACCAAGTTCGCAGTAGATCCCAACACCGAAGGCATCAAGAAGTACGTACAGGCAGCTTACAATTCCGGACTCTTCACCGGCAACGCAGTAGACTTTGGCAGCTATGACATTACGCAGAACGTAAACACCTCTGCTTACAAGCAGGCACTGGACGAGTTGATCGCAGAAAACCCTGACAATGCATTCTATGCAGATCTTCTGAAGGAGTATCAGGGAGCAAACTAAAGAATTCGAGGGGAAGCGTTATGGGAAAGATTTACGATAACGTATTGGAGCTCATCGGTAACACACCGATCCTTCACTTAAATCAAATTGAAAAAGAAGAAGGACTGCAGGCAAACCTCTACGCCAAGGTAGAGAGCCTGAACCCCGCAGGAAGCGTGAAAGATCGCGCAGCCTTTCACATGATCGAGTCGGCGGAAGCGGAAGGAAAGCTAAAGCCCGGCGGCACGATCGTGGAGGGCACCTCCGGCAATACCGGCATCGGTCTTGCCATGGTGGCGGCGGCGAAGGGTTATCAGGCGATCATCTGCATGGCGGAGGGCGCGAGCAGGGAAAAAATCAAAATCTTGCAGGCCTATGGCGCTAAGGTGGAGCTGTCGCCGAAGCAAGACGGCTTTGGCGGAGGCGGTAAGAAGGCAAACGAGTTGGCGGAGTCCATTCCCGGAGCCTTCCGCCCGGCCCAGGGCGAGAATCCACATCATCCCGAAACGCATTATTTGACAACAGGCCCGGAGATATGGAAGGCCATGGACGGCAACGTGGACATCTTCGTCGCAGCCGTGGGAACGAGTGGAACTTCTGGCGGTACGGGAAGGTTTCTGAAGGAGCAAAATCCCAAGATTGAAATCTATGGCGTGGAGCCGGCGGGGTGTCCCGTGTTAAACGGCGGCGAACCCGGACCGCATAAGATCCAAGGGATCGGCGGCGGAGCGATCTGTCCCATCACGGACCTGACCCTCTATAAAGAGATTCTTCTTTGCACGGACGAGGACGCTTACAAGTACGCAAGGCTTTGCCCGAAGAAGGAAGGACTTCTGATCGGCATCAGCGCCGGCGCGGCGCTTTGGGCGGCAACCCAAGTGGCAAAACGCCCCGAGAACAAGGGAAAGAACATTGTCGTACTCTTCCCGGACGGCGGCGGAAAATACTTATCAAGTGATCTGTTTGAATAGGATTTAGGAGGCAGAGAAACGAGATGAAGACAGCAGAAAAATTAACGGACCTGATCGGAAAGACACCGATCCTTCGCCTAAACCGATTTGCGGCGGCGGAGAACCTGCAGGCAGAGATCCTTGCAAAGCTGGAGTGGTATAATCCCGCGGGGAGCCTTAAGGATCGCGTGGCAAATTACATGATCGCAGATGCCGAGGAAAAGGGATTGCTTAAGAAGGGTTCCGTGATCATCGAACCCACCAGTGGCAATACTGGCATCGGCCTTGCGGCAGTTGCTGCGGCCAAGGGTTATCGCGTGATCATCGTGATGCCAGACAGCATGAGCAAGGAACGCCAAAATCTTTTGAAGGCCTACGGCGCGGAAATCGTATTAACGCCAGGCGCTGGCGGCATGAAGGCAGCGATCGCAAAGGCGAAGGAACTCGCGGAACTAAACCAGCATGCATTTATCCCAGGGCAGTTTACCAATAGCGCTAACCCGAAGGCGCACTACGAGACCACCGGACCTGAGATCTACCGGGATACGGACGGCAACGTGGATTTCCTTGTTGCTGGCGTTGGAACAGGCGGAACGCTTTCCGGTGCAGGCAAGTATTTGAAGGAGAGAAATCCCGGCGTGCAGGTGATCGCCGTGGAGCCCAAGGATTCACCCCTTCTTTCAGAGGGCAAGGTTGGAACGCATAAGCTCCAGGGACTCGGTGCAGGTTTCTTCCCCTTGACGCTTGATACGGAGATTTATGATGACGTGATTGTCGTAACTACCGAGCAGGCATTCCAGACGGCAGACAGGCTGGCAAAGACCGAGGGCGTGCTCGCAGGGATTTCCTCAGGCGCAGCACTTTACGCAGCGAAGAAGCTCGCGGAGAAGCCAGAGAATAAGGGAAAGCGGATCGTGGTGATCCTTCCCGATAATGGAGACAGATATTTATCAACACAGCTATTTGATTAACTAATGGACAGCGGAGGACAAAGACATGGCGGAGCTACAAGAGAGAGCCGAAGCGAAAAGTGAATACAAGATTGAGATTCACGACGTGTTCTTCGATTACGTGCAGAACAAATCGAAATTCGCGGCACTCAAGGAGATCAACCTGAACATCAAAGAGGGTGAGTTCATTTGCGTCTTGGGTTCCTCGGGTTGTGGAAAGTCTACGCTCCTAAGCCTCCTAAGCGGTCTCAATCACGCGAAGTCCGGTGAGATCCTACTTGATGGTAAGAAGATCGAAGGACCCGGAACGGACAGGGCGGTCGTGTTTCAGCAGTATTCCCTGTTCCCCTGGCTGACCGTAAAGGGGAACGTGCTCTTTGGCATCAAGCAAAGCGGCAGGAAGCTCGGACGGAAGGAGCGAAGCGATCTGGCAGACAAATACGTGGAGAGCGTAGGGCTCTCTGGTGCGAAGGATCGCTATCCCAGCCAACTTTCAGGTGGCATGAAGCAAAGAGTTGCCGTAGCGAGAGCATTGGCGTTGGAATCGGACGTACTCCTCTTGGATGAGCCCTTTGGTGCCATCGATCCAAAGCTGAGGCTAGAGTTACAGGAGCTCGTTTCGAAGCTTTGCACGGAGCATCATAAGACCGTGGTTTTCATCACGCATGACGTGGACGAAGCCATTTTATTGGCAGACCGCATTGTCGTAATGGAGCCTGGACGGATCAAGAGCATCCACAAGGTAAAGCTCCCGCATCCGAGAGTTCGCGAAGAGCTCGTTGGAACGTCAGAATATGAAAAACTGCACAGACAGCTGATCATGGCCTTTTATGATCAGGTGGAAGAGCAGATCGATGCGGGGGTAGCGCTATGAAAAAGTTTTTTCAGCTTCAGAGGGGGGCCTGGCTGGAATTTGGGTTGGCAACGATCCTCATGATCGTCAACATAGTCTTAACCTTGACCTTCCCCTATTTTACAAAACATAAAGCATATTACGACAGCGCAGCCTACATCGCAGTACTTTTTGGATCCTTTGTGATCTATGTTTTCTCTCTGTTTTGGACCAAGAAAAAGAGTACCAATGACATCGCCGTTGTACTCTACGGATTCTTCATTTTGTGGGAGGTATCCTACAAGCTTGGCTGGGTACACAACGACCTGTTGATCCCATCACCAGAAGGACTGTTTCACGTCTTTGTGGAAAAGGGACCGGAGATCGGCAAGGATGTTTGGGGTTCCATTCAGCTCCTGTTTTGGGGATTCTTACTTGCAGCCGTATTTGGAACGCTGTTAGGACTTCTGGCAGGCTGGATCCCGAGAGTCAGGGAGGTGCTTCTTCCCATCTCGAACGTGATCACGCTGATCCCGCCGCTGATGTTTTCGGCATACATGATTATGATCCTTTCAACCTTCCGTCAGGCAGCCATCGCCGTGATCTTCTTCGCAGTGTTTTGGCCGACCTTCCAAGGAACGGTGGTCAGGGTCGGGCAGATCGATCCGTCCATCACGCAGGCGGCGAGAACCATGGGCGTAGGAACCCTGGGAATGCTTGGAAAGGTAATCTTTCCTTACTGCCTGCCCGGCATCATCGGAAGCATTTCAAAGAGCCTTCGCGGCGCGTTCATGTGCCTTGCGGGAGCAGAGATGCTTGGTATCAACTTAGGAATTGGATTTTTCATCGAAAAGTACAAGAGCTTTGCAGATTACAGATGCGTACTCGCAGGCATTGTCACGGTAGGCTTTATCACGACAGTGATCGACCTAGCCGTAAATAAACTAAAGGCGGCCTTGATCCGCTGGGAGAACTAGAAGAAAAGAGGATACGTACATGGAAGTTTACAGAGTAACAAAGGATTCACCGGAGTGGCAATTTCACGCATACAACTACATCCGCACCGATGCATTTTGCTTCGGACAGAACATTCCAGTGGAAATGGAATTTAACGGTGATGGCGGCAAGGAAGACTTTCAGGGCATTTTGGTCGTAGAAGATCATAAGCCTGTATCGGGGCTTCGCATTGCCTATCCCAGAGCGGACGTGGCGAAGATCGAGCGTGTCTGCACGATTCGCGAAAAGCAAAAGGGCGGCTACGGACGAGTGATGATCGAGGCAGCTGAGAAGTGGATCGCGGAGCGCGGCATCTCTCACGTGGTGATCTCCAGTCAGGACCGCGCAAGAGGCTTTTATGAGAAATGCGGATACATTTTCAATCCGGACGTATCTCCCAACGAATATGACGTACATAAGAGACCGCATAAGCCCAGACCCGCTGGCTTCAAACCCGATTTTGTCTGCGTGCTCGTTGAGAAGTACTTAGATCCCGCAGCATTTGGCGAGAGTTGGGGAATTGATCCCAGGGAAGAGAAGAAAGATTTTGGCTTCGCAACGAAGTGCGTATACGGAAATCATGAGAAGTTTTCCGGCGATGCGACGGGTGCAATCAGCTTCCCGATTTACCAGTCCGCAACCTTCGCACATCCCGAGGTGGGAAAGAGCACCGGCTTTGACTACAGCCGTCTGCAGAACCCGACAAGGGCGCAGGTAGAAAAGGTTGTCGCTTCTCTGGAAGGCGGCGTGGATGCCTTGGCATTCTCCACCGGCATGGCGGCGATCACGGCACTGATGGAACTGTTTAAGCCTGGTGATCACCTGATCACGGAGGCGGATCTCTACGGTGGCAGCATCAGACTGTTCCATCACGTTTGTGAAAAGAACGGCATCACCTTCTCGCACGTCAATTGCAGCAAGGAGAACGTGGAGAGCTTTATCAATGAGCACACGAAGGCCATCTTTATTGAGACGCCGACGAACCCCATGATGAATGTGACTGACATCCGAAAGATCGCAGAGATCGCGAAGAGAAGGGGCTTGCTCCTTATTGTAGACAACACCTTCTTGACGCCTTATTTCCAGCATCCTTTGGCGTTTGGCGCGGACATCGTGATCCACAGCGGCACGAAGTTCCTCGGCGGACACAATGACACGCTGGCTGGATTTATCGTAACGGGTTCTACGGAGATTTCGGAAAAGCTTCGGTTCCTCATCAAGACTGTAGGTTCTGGATTGGCTCCCTTTGACAGCTGGCTGATCCTGCGCGGCATTAAAACCTTGCCGATCCGCATGGAGAAGGCACAGGCAAACGCAAAGGCCATCGCAAAGTGGCTGAGCGAGAATCCGAAGGTAAAGAAGGTTTACTATCCCGGACTTCCCGGATCAGAGGGACATGAGATTTGTAAAAAGCAGGCCTCTGGATTTGGTTCCATGCTGACCTTCGAATTGGAGAGTAAGGAGCTGGCGCTTCACGTATTAAAGAGTACAAAGCTGATCCCGTTCGCGGAGAGTCTTGGAGGAACGGAGACGCTGCTGACCTACCCGGTGACGCAGACCCATGCGGACGTACCGGAGGCTGAGAGACTTGCAAATGGCATTACGGAGCAGGTGCTTCGTCTCTCCGCAGGCATTGAGGACGCAAAGGATCTGATCGCGGATCTGGAGCAGGCATTTGCATCATTTGCTTAACTTTGATTGAAATGAAACAGGAGGCGAAAGCCATGAGTGATAAGAGGGAGAGAAACCTAGACTTTGATACAACCATAGAAAGAAGAGACACCGACAGTCTGAAATTTGACTTTGCCGTAAGGCGTGGGAAGCCCTCAGACGTGCTGCCCCTTTGGGTGGCGGACATGGATTTTCGCACCTCCAGTTTTATCTTAGATGCATTGCAGGAACGCGTGGAACATGGTATCTTTGGTTATACGGAGACGAGGGATGATTACTTCGAGGCGCTCGCCGGCTGGATGAAGGAGAAGCATGGCCTTACCGTGGATCCGCGCTGGGTATTAAAGACGCCAGGCGTTGTATTTGCCCTTGCGGCAGCCGTAAAGGCATACACGCAGGAGGGCGATTACGTACTGATCCAACAGCCTGTCTATTATCCCTTGATGGAGGTCGTTCAGGATAATGGACGCAAGGTGATCAGCAATGACTTGATCTTTGACGGCGCGCATTATACCATTGATTTTGAGGATTTTGAGCAAAAGGTGATCGACTATGAGGTGAAGCTCTTTATGCTCTGCAGCCCCCACAATCCCGTGGGAAGAGTATGGACCAAGGAGGAGCTGGGAAGGCTGGCAGATATCTGCGTAAAGCACGGTGTGATCGTCGTGAGTGATGAGATCCATGAGGATTTCGTCTATCCAGGACATGAGCACGTACCGTTCCTTTTGGCGGATGAGAGGGCGAAGGATTTTTGCATTACCTGTACCTCCGTCAGCAAGACCTTTAATCTGGCCGGTTTGCAGATCGCAAACATTCTTGTACCCGATCAAAAGCTACGCAGAAAGCTGCGCGCACAGATCGGCGCAGCGGGCTACAGCCAGTTAAATACCTTTGGCGTAGTTGCCTGCAAGGCAGCCTATCTCCACGGCGATGAGTGGTATCATGCAGCATGGAATTACATTCAGGAGAATCTGAAATTCCTAAAGGAGTATGTCGCAAAGGAGATCCCTGAGGTACAGGTGATCGAGCCAGAAGGCACCTATCTCGTTTGGTTAAATTTCAGGTCACTTGGACTTTGCGACCAGGGGTTGTCTGACCTGATCATTCACAAGGCAAAGCTTTGGCTCGACGATGGCGCCATTTTTGGAAAGCAGGGCTCAGGATTCCAGAGGATCAATTTGGCCACCAGCAGGGCCACCTTAACGGAAGCGCTGGAGCGCATCAAGAAAGCGATTTCGGAGCTAAAAGAATCACAAAGCGCATAAGAATTTTCCTAGAACAGGGAGGGAACGTCATGAACGTCAATCAGTTAAAATATGTATTAGCCATCGCAGCTTCTTCCTCCATGAGAGAAGCGGCGACCAGATTATATGTTTCCCAACCTGCGCTTTCCGCAAGCATTCGAGAGCTGGAGGATGAACTCGGCATCTTGATATTTGAGCGTTCCAACAAGGGCATTGTCCTTACCGATGAGGGCCGTGAATTCGTGATCTATGCGAAAAAGGCCGTGGGTCAGTATGAGATTTTAGAGGAGCGTTATTTGAACTTTGGCCGAGAGAAGGAGCGTTTTTCCGTGTCCTCTCAGCACTATAATTTTGCCATCAAGGCATTCTCCGCAGTACTGTCGAGATTTGCACCTGATAAGTATGATTTTTCCTTCCATGAGACAAAAACGCTGGAGGTTTTGGAAAACGTAAGGTCCCTGAAGAGTGAAGTGGGGATCGTGTCCTATTCTGGGGCCAATGAGCCCGTGATCAAAAAGCTCGTGAAGGAGTATCAGCTAGAGTTTGTTCCGCTGATGAAGCGCGACACCTACGCTTATTTTTGGAAGGGCCATCCCTTCGCAGACCGTAAAGAGATTTCCCTTTCGGAGCTGCAGGATTATCCTTGTGTTTCCTTCGATCAGGGCGAGGATGATCCCTTTTACTTAACCGAGGAAGCGATGGGAGACTATGATTTCGAGAAGATGATCCGTTCAGATGACAGAGCGACCACGATGGAGCTCATTGCGCAGCTCGGAGGTTATTCCGTGGGATCGGGCATGCTCGCGGAAGAGGACGCCATATTAAAGGGCATGGTATCCGTAAAGCTTGTAGAGGAAGATCCCCTGGTGATCGGTTTTATCACCAGAAAGAGCGGTACGCTTTCGAAGTATGGCGAAGCGTACGTAGAGGAGCTTTTGAAGTACAAGGAACTGTGATAATGAGTGATTATCACGCATGATAAAACCGTGGTATTTTACAAAACAGTGATAAGGGTTTATGATACATACAACGAAGCAAGCACAAAACAAAAACAAAAAAATGGCTGCTTCGAGAAACATTTTACTCAACGTTTTATTCAAAGAAAAATTCTTCAGAAAACACGAAAGGAGCGATGACAATGAAAAAGAACGTAAGACTGGAAAAGGGGATGCTGATGTGCTGTTGTATGTGTATGATGAAGAAGAATATGCATATGTGTAGTTAGTGAGCCCCAAGAACTGAGAGTAAGTTAAAGGTAGAAACTTATGACGCGACAGTTCCGGATGGACTGGTCGTGTTTTTTTATGCAAATTTTGAGAATAAAGAGAGAAAAAGGAGATTAAAACCATGAGCAATAGTTGCAGTTTAGAGTTCCATAGAAAGGCAGTAGCAAAGAGTGATTACACCGATGAGTTAGCAGAAAAGTTCGCAGCAGAGGCCGGCGGACTTGCACCCAGACCTAATGAGCAGAATGACGAGACCAATGAAAGAGGCGTGTTCGTAAGACAGCCCAACTCCTTCATCGTTCCCTTCGGTGACAAGGAAGGACAGCACAAGGCAGAGGCAAATCGCTTCGCCATCTACTGGGCACACGGATGCAACTGGTCCAACCGCCCCGTGATCGCAAGAGATCTTTTAGGACTCCAGGACGTGATCGCAGATCAGACCACGAGCCACTCCGGCGAGACCAACAAGTACGGTCACGGCTTCGCAGATCAGAAGGATTACAAGGATCCCATCACTGGCGTTCACTTCCTTTCTGAGTTTTATAAGAATGCAAATCCTGATTACAAGGGACGCGCAACGACCCCTACTTTTGTAGACGTAAAGGAAAAGAAAGCAGTCAACAATGACTACCATCGCCTTTCCAATTACATCGAGGTACAGTTCAGAAAGTTCCAGCCCGTGGATGCACCGGACCTGTATCCCAAGAAGTACCGTAAAGAGATCGACGAGTTCAACGATTGGCTCTTCCCTCACATTAATAACGGACATTACAGAATGGCATTTGGCGTTTCATGGGAAGCTTACAACGAGGGCTACGAAGACTTCTTCGATTCCCTGGAGAAGCTCGACAAGAGACTTGAGACCAACCGCTTCATCTTCGGCGATTACATCACCGATTCCGACATCAGAGCTTACGTATCGCTGGTAAGATGGGAGACCGGGTACTTTAGATCCATCGGACCCATGAAGAAGAGAATCACTGAGTACAAGAACATCTGGGGCTACGTAAGAGAGCTGTACTCCATCCCGACCTTCGCAAAGTACACCTTCTTTAGAGAGGGCAGAGGCATCGGCGGAAACGGTGGATTCTTCAAGGGCTATGAGGAGAGAATCGTACCGCTCATTCCTTTCGAGGAGCTTTGGAAGACCGATCACGAGAGAGCAAAGCTTTCCGCAGATCCCGAGAATCTGTTCTTAAAGCATCCTAAGGGAGAAACGCCTGAGGATTACCAGTCCGAGATTTCCACGACCATATGGAATTCTCCTTCCTGGGATGATCGTGAACCTACCAACTACAGACCTGAATTTGACGCAACCGTAAATCCTTTAAAGGGATTACTTAAGAATGAATAAGCAATTGAGAGTGAGAGGTAAGAGAAAATGAAGATCAATAGATTTTGGAAAAAAGGACTGGCACTTCTTTTGTCAGCAACGTTCACTTTAGGAACGCTGGCAGGGTGCGGTACCTATGAGAATGATGGAAGCAAGGCTTCCAATTCGCAGGGCGGCGGCAATACGCAGCAGGCCGCTGTAGGAGCAAATGGCGAGGGACAGTCCGTAGACGGCGGTAAGATCGTAAAGATCGCGATCGCTTCTGATCCTGAATTCACCTTCGATGCCATCGGTGACAGCCTGATGGTAACGAACGGACTGCTTCGCGAAGGCTTGACCAGATACGGCGATGGCGTTTTGGTAGACGGCCTTGCAGAGAGCTATGAGCACAATGACGATTACACAAAGTGGACCTTCCACCTGCGTGAGAGCGGCTGGAGCAACGGCGAGCCCGTAACGGCTGACGACTGGGTATATGCGATCGGCGCAATGCTGGATGGCACCGCACAGCTGAGCTTCGCAGACTTCCTTTATGAGATCAAGAACGCTCGTGAGGTTTACACCAAGCAGAAGGATGTCGCAGAACTCGGCGTAAAGGCAATCGATGAGAAGACCCTGGAGTTTGAACTGGCTTATCCCGTAACCTACTTCCCGTACCTTATCACGCACCCGATGCACTTCGGTTATGATCGTGAGTTCTCTGAGAAAGTTGGCGTAGAAAACATCGGTACCGAGGCACAGTACTCCATCAGCAACGGACCCTTCTACATTGATTCTTGGGAGCATGACAATCTCCTGGTATTCAAGAAGAACCCTTACTACTGGAACAAGGACAACATCAAGATCGATCAGGTAAACGTATACGTGATCCCCAACCAGGCAACGCAGGTAAATCTGTTCCTGAACGGCGAACTTGACGTCGTAGACTTCGCTTACCAGAGACAGAGTGCCATCGAGGGTGCAGGCTTCACCACGCTGGTTTACAACAATGGTCGTACCGCATACCTTAACTACAACGAGTCCAATGCATTCCTGAAGAACAAGCACGTAAGACAGGCCATTTCCGCGGCCATTGACCGCGACGCGATCGTAAACGGCGTGTTGCACGTAGGTTCCGTAGCAGACGGCCTGATCCCCATCGGCCTTGCTGGCGACGGCAAGAAAACCTTCCGTGAGATCGTTGGCAACAACCTGCCTTACTCCTACAACATAGACAAGGCAAAGGAGCTCCTTGCACAGGGCCTTACCGAACTGGGACTTTCTGATCCTTCCGACATTTCCATCACGATCCTTGCATCCAATACGGATGAGTTCATCGCAGTATCCGGTGCGATCCAGCAGCTCCTGCAGGAGAACCTTGGCATTAAGGTTGAGGTTGAGACGACCGACAGCAGCGCACTGCGCACCAGAAGAAATGCTTACGAGTATGACGTGGTTCTGCAGAGCTGGGGCGCTGACTGGGATGACGCAACGAACTTCCTTGGCGGCTATGAGCATGACGCAAATGCAAACCCTGCAGTATTCATCAATGAGGAGTTCAATGACACCTATCACCAGGCAACCTACAGTACGGATCTGACTGAGAGAATTAAGCTGCTTGGCAAAGCGGAAGCCATCCTTTTGGAGGAGGAAGGCATCACGCCTCTGTACTACACCGGACAGTACTATGCAGTATCGAATCGCTTAAAGGGAGTTCTGAGAAGAGCCGTTGTGCCTTACCTGGATCTCTACTTCGCAGAGGTACAATAACAAGACCGGAAGAAATGAATGCGTAAAGAAAAAGAGAGGAGACGAAGCCAGTCGGCATCGTTTCCTCACTTTATAAGAGGGAAAAGGAATGCGAAACTATATCATCAAAAGAATCCTGCTTGCCATTGTGACAATCTTTGTGGTGATGACGATCACGTTTTTCATGATGCATGCCATACCGGGAACGCCCTTCAGTACCGGAAACGATACGATGTCGGCGGAGAGTTTAGAGGTATTGATGAGCCGCTACGGACTCGATCAGCCGCTCTATAAGCAATACGTGCGGTATGTCACGAATATCCTGAAAGGTGATTTCGGCGTATCGATGTCGAACGGCTACAGGAGCGTCAGCGACATCATACTTACGGCCTTTCCGGTTTCAGCGGATCTCGGCATCCGGGCACTGATCTTTGGAACGATCGCCGGCATTCTCCTTGGCATCGAAGCAGCATTGCATCGCGGAAAGCCCGTAGATCACTTGTCAACGATCGTTGCGATCATCGGTATCTCGGTTCCGAGCTTCGTACTTGGCACCGTGTTCCAGACGATCCTAGGACTTGGGTTTTCCGGTTGGTTTAAGGCAACCTTCCACACCGATTATCAGGTTTTCCCCATCGCAAGATGGCAGAGCTTCCGCTATACGCTGATCCCGAGCTTCGTACTCGGCATGGGCACGGTGGCTGGCCTGGCTAGACTGATGAGAACCTCCATGCTTGACGTGATCGGACAGGATTACGTTAAGACCGCAAAGAGCAAGGGCATTTCGAATCTCGCGATCGTTTGGAAGCATGAGGTACGAAACGCCATGATGCCCGTGGTGACAGTACTGGGACGTATGATCGGCGGCGTCGTGACAGGCTCCTACATCATCGAGAGCCAGTTCGCGATCCCGGGCCTTGGAAAGTATTTGGTGAACAGCATCACGGCCAGAGATTACACCATGACGATGGGCCTTACCGTTTTTTACTCGATCTTCATCGTCGGAAGCATGCTTTTGGTAGACCTAATGTATTGCGTGATCGATCCAAGAGTACGAATTACAAAATAGGCAAGATATTTCAGGAGGTTGGAACATGGCAGCAGTAACGGCCAATGGCAAAACAGAAATCAAAAAGGACTTTACGAGAGTTCAGCGGGACATAGAGGCGAGTCAGAAAATTCACAGAGAATCCATGTCCTACGCGCAGGGCGTGATCCGCACCCTGAAACAGAATAAGGTGGCCATGTTGTCGCTGATCTTTATCGTCTTCCTGATCTTGGTGGCAATCTTTGGACCGATCCTTTTTCCAGATTATCAAAAGCAGGATCTGTTGCACACGCTGCAAAAGCCATCGAAGGAACATCTCCTTGGAACGGATGAGCTGGGAAGGGATGTGCTGACAAGACTGATCCGCGGCACAAGGATCTCTCTATTCATCGGATTCGCGGCAGAGACGATCAACTTGGTGGTTGGCATTCTCTATGGCGGCATCGCTGGATTCCTTGGCGGTAAGGTGGACAACGCGATGATGCGTATCATCGACGTGGTGATGAGCGTACCGCAGACGCTGGTGATGATCCTAATGCTGACGGTGCTTAAGCGCGGCATGGGGACGCTGATCTTGTCACTGACGATCACGGGCTGGGTTGGCCTCGCGAGACTGGTACGAGGTCAGATCTTAGCGCTTCGCGAGAATGAATACGCCGTGGCGGCAAAGGTTTTAGGCGCAGGCAAACGAGAGATTCTCTTTCACCATTTGCTACCCAATACGATCGGTCCCATCATTGTCAACTATACGATGAGCATTCCGGGAGCGATCGGCGCGGAGGCAGGCATGAGTTATTTGGGCCTTGGCATTTCGGTGCCGGAGGCCAGCTGGGGAAACATGTTGCAGTTTGGCGCGAGCCAGTTCCCCGCAACGCTTTGGCTCTTCTTCGCACCGGCAGTGCTTTTTGCACTTTCGATGCTTGCATTTAATCTTTTGGGAGACGGACTGAGAGACGCCCTGGATCCCAGAATGAGGAGATAAGGTTATGCTAGAGATTAAGGATTTGAAGGTATCATTTCATACATATTCCGGCGAGGTGCAGGCCGTGCGCGGCGTGAACCTAAAGCTCGAGGACGGAGGCGTTCTCGCAGTCGTTGGAGAATCCGGGTGCGGTAAGTCCGTGACGGCGCAGAGCGTTTTACAACTTCATGATCCGACGATCACGCAGTATAAGGGCGGCGAGATCTTATTGGACGGACAAAATCTTTTGGGATTGAGCGATAAGCAGATGCAAAAGGTCCGCGGCAAGGATGTCTCCATGATCTTTCAGGATCCCATGACCTCCCTGAATCCGACCATGACCGTGGGAAACCAGATCATGGAGGTGCTTCTGCAGCATGAAAAGACGGCGGAAGGGAAAAAGATCACCAAGGCGCAGGCAAGGGAGAGAGCGATCGAGCTTCTCAAGATGGTACGACTTCCGAATGCGGAGCGCAGAATGAACTCTTATCCGCATGAGTTTTCCGGTGGTCAGAGACAGCGCGTGATGATCGCCATGGCAATGGCCTGCTCCCCGAGAATCCTGATCGCTGATGAGCCGACGACGGCGCTGGACGTGACCGTGCAGGCGCAGATCATCGAGCTCATGAAGGAGATGCAAAAAGAGCATGGGACTTCGATCATCATCATCTCCCATGACATGGGGGCGGTGGCATCGATCGCAAAGACCGTGGCCGTAATGTACGGCGGACTCGTCGTGGAATCCGGAACGGTGGAAGACATTTTCTATCGTCAGGAGCACCCGTATACGAGAGGCCTTTTGGATTCCGTGCCCAAGGCGGGACAGCGGAAGGATCAAAGACTCGAATCCATCGAAGGAATGCCGCCTGATCTGGTCAAGCCCCCCGTGGGATGCCCCTTCGCAGACAGATGTAAGCATTGCATGCAGATCTGTAAAGACTATTTACCGGAAGAGACGCAGCTTTCGGAGAGCCATTCCTGCAGGTGCTGGCTACTCGATCCCGAGTGCCCGCAGCCGAGGATTTCCAGCATTAAGGTGGAGGAAAATGGCGGAAAGGAATAAGGTATGTCCGAGGAAATCTTATTTGAGATCAAGGATTTAACAAAGTCATTTGACGTGGGAAATAAAAAGGTACTGAAGGCCGTGGACGGCATCTCGCTGCAGATCAAGAGGGGAGAGACCTTTGGACTCGTTGGAGAATCTGGTTGCGGAAAGAGTACGCTGGGCCGCACGCTGGTGCGCGTCTATGAACCGACGAGTGGCCAGATCCTGTATAAGGGAAAGGATATTACAAAGCTACGCGGGCAGGAAGCTAAAAAATATGCTTCTGAAGTACAGATGATCTTTCAGGATCCTTATGCATCCCTCAATCCGAGGATGACCATAGGGGACATCATCAAGGAGGGCATGAAGATCCACCATCTAGGAAACGAAAAGGAGCGGACGGATCGCATGTATGAGCTATTGGAGCTGGTGGGACTTTCGAAGGAACATGCGCTGCGTTTCCCGTATGAGTTTTCGGGCGGACAGAGACAGCGCGTGGGCATCGCCAGGGCGCTGGCCGTAAATCCAGAGTTCATCGTTTGCGATGAGCCGATCTCGGCATTGGACGTATCCATCCAGGCACAGATCATTAACCTGCTAAAAGAGCTGCAGCAAAAGCTGGGGCTGACGCTCCTTTTCATTGCGCATGACCTTTCGGTAGTGCGGTATATTTCAGACAGGGTTGGCGTGATGTATTTGGGATCCCTTGTGGAAGTTGCAGAGGCGGAGGAGCTTTGGCTCAATCCCATCCATCCCTATACGAGAGGGCTTTTGTCTGCGATTCCCGTACCGGATCCGCATGCGGAGCAGGCGAAGGTAAGAAAGCTCCTTGAGGGCGACGTACCGAGCCCCATCGATCTTCCGGTAGGATGTAAGTTCGCAGGAAGATGTCCTTACGCAAATACGAAAAAAGAAGAGGGCGTTCCAAAGCTCACGGAGATCGGCGGCGGACATCAGGTCGCATGCTTTTGCATCAAGGAACTACTTGGAACGTTGGATGGCGGAAATTTCTAGGAGGATGAGACCATGGCAAAGAAGATATATGAAAGGCTCGAGGCGATCAGTTATTCTCGCCCGAGCGGCAGCATAGAAGAAAAAAAGGCGCTGGACTATCTGGCGCAGGAGATCCGTAATATCGGGTATGAGCCTGAGTTTGAGGAGTTCACCTATCAGAGAAAGGTACCCGTGGAGGCGACATTGGCAGCAGTGTTAGGGGATGGTTCGGAAGTGGCCTTTGCGGTGACAGGCGTTGTGGACAGCTTGGAGACGGCGCCGGAAGGAGAGACGGCAGAGTTTGTGTATCTTCCCTCGTATGACGAGGTGAGCCTTGCAGACCTCAAGGGAAAGTTTGTGCTACTCCACGGAAGGCTGTCGAAGGAAGAGTATAAGAGACTTCGCAAGGCTGGGATCAAGGGCTATGCGACCACCAGCGGTACCGTGCGCGATACCTATGAGAATAGCGATCTGGAGACGGCGAGATTTCGAGATAATCTGTCGGATATAGGTCCCCTTCCGGCATTTACGATCCGATTGATCGATGCGGTGGAGCTTCTGAGATTAAAGCCGAAGCAGGTGCGCTATACATTGCGCCTTCAGGAAGAAACCGTGCAGTCGAGGAATTTGATCGTGACGGTACCGGGAACTTCTGGTTCGGATGAGATTTTGGTAGCTGGCGCGCATTATGACAGCGTACCGTTTTCATTGGGTTCTTGGGACAATGGCGCGGGAGCGGTACAGATGGTTTCGCTTTTGGAAGCCTTGAAGGCGCATCCCGTGAAGAGAACAGTGAAGGTGATACTGTTTGGTTCGGAGGAGACGGGACTGCGTGGTTCCAGAGCTTACGTTGAGGCGCATCCCGAAGTAATCGAAAAGACGCGTGCCATGATCAACGTGGACGTGGGCGGCAGTATTCTTGGAAAGGAGCTGCTCTTTATCGGCGCGGTGAGCGATACCGAGGTTTGGGTACGTCAATTCCTCAAAGAGGTTGGGTATGCTGCTGTGACGGTGCCGAAGCTTATGAGCAGCGATTCCGCAAACTTCAACGACTATGGCGTACCGAGTATCAGCATCGGACAGGGTGCACCGCAGGGCGGTGGTTACATGCACACACGCTATGACAACATGGACCTGATCGACGAGGACGTACTCGAGAGAGAAGCTGGATTCTTGGCAGATCTGGTCGAGAGACTGGCAAACGCGAAAATATTCCCGATACCAAAGGTGATCCCTGAGGGACTTCGCAAGGAAGCCATTGATTACTTTGGAGAAAAGAGTCACCTCGCGACGCAACCGCCCGTACCGGAGGAGAAGCCCTTACCGTTCCATTTCTAAGACTAAGGAGGCGCAGACATGATACCAAGTCATTTGGAGAATCCCATTTTGATCACGAATCGCGTGAACCAGCGTTGGCTCCATCACTTGCCTATGGTGCAGGGAGCGATATATCTGTCAAAGCAAAAGAGAATCTTTTTCTCTTGGGGGCGGTTTGCACCGGAGAATTTGCCAAATGGCTTGGAGGTAAAGACCATTGCGGCGGAAGAGCTCGGATGTCAAGTGGCAAAGCTGCTCCGTGAAAGTCATGTGAAGAAGCTGATCTTGGAAGGCGACGTGCCGTATTACGTATATCATGCACTTGAGGAACGCGGCGTTCGGAGCTTAGTGATCAGGGATGGGGTGATCGAGCATTTTCGCGAGACGAAGGACGAATGGGAGATCGCGCAATTAGCCGAGGCTTCCAGAATCACGGACTTGGCGTTTTCGAAGATCTTAGGAGATCTGAAGCCGGGCTTGACGGAGTTAGAGGTGGCGGCAAAGCTGGAGTACTACATGAGGCTGGAAGGGTGCGAGGAGTTTAATAAGACCATCGTTGCCTCTGGCGTCAATTCCGCAAAGCCCCATCATTGGCCTACGAATAAGCCGCTAGAGAAGGGCGATTTCGTGACCATGGATTACGGGTGCACGGTGAACGGATACCATTCCGATCTGACGCGAACGGTTGTCCTTGGACGCGCCGGCGAAAAACAAAAGGCGATCTACGAGACGGTGCTGCAGGCGCAGCAGACGGCCACGAGGGCGCTGAAAGCTGGAAAGATCTCCAATGAAATGGATAAGATCGCGCGGGATGTGATCGATGGAACGGAGTTTCGCGGAAGCTTTCTGCACAATCTGGGTCACGGCATTGGACTGGACATTCACGAAGGCACGGGCCTGGTGCAGGGAAGCGAGGCCGTATTAAAGCAGGGAATGGTGGTGAGCATTGAGCCTGGCATTTATCTGCCAGGGTTTGGAGGCGTACGAATCGAAGACATTGCCGTCGTAGAGCAGGATGGATGCAGGGTTTTGGAGCATTCAGATCATGCTTTGATTGAGCTGTAAAAAAATTTTAAAGAAAACTCATAAAACCTATTGACATAGTAGGCTAATAGTGATAATATGGCACTATCAAGTTGACAGGAGGCGTGAAAAATGTATCAGACTAGTACTTCAAACATAATTCAATACATGTGTTGTCGAATGCGATACTCCCGGGTACACAATGTGGCTGGGGCGTTCGGATGTCCGATGACGCGCCTCGATACGATACGATGTTGACCTAAAACATGATCGATGAGAAAGCCAATTGCCCGGGAGAATGAAAATACTCTTCGGGCTTTTATCTTACATAAAACTGAATACAGCAAATTTGAAGATTAAAGGAGATTACAATCATGAGCAATTATAAATTCGAAACCTTACAGTTACACGTTGGCCAGGAGCAGGCGGATCCCGCAACCGATTCCAGAGCAGTACCCATTTACCAGACGACTTCTTACGTATTTCATAACAGCAAGCACGCTGCAGACCGTTTCGGTCTTGCAGATGCAGGTAACATCTACGGCAGACTGACCAACTCCACACAGGACGTTCTCGAGAAGAGAATCGCCGCACTGGAAGGCGGTAGCGCAGCACTGGCACTTGCATCCGGCGCAGCTGCCATCAGCTACACCATTGAAGCACTTGCGGCAAACGGCGGCCACATCGTAGCACAGAAGACCATCTACGGCGGAACCTTTAACCTGTTTGAGCATACGCTTCCTCAGTATGGGATCCAGACCACCTTCGTTGACGCACACAACCTCGCAGAGGTGGAGGGAGCCATCCAGGACAACACGAGAGCCATCTATCTTGAGACCCTTGGAAATCCCAACAGTGACATTCCTGACATTGATGCCATCGCAGAGATTGCTCATAAGTACGGACTGCCTCTGGTAATTGATAATACCTTTGGAACGCCTTATCTGATCAGACCCATCGAGCACGGCGCAGACATCGTGGTACATTCCGCAACGAAGTTCATCGGCGGTCATGGCACCACCCTCGGCGGCATCATCGTTGAGTCCGGTAAGTTCAACTGGAAGGCAAGCGGCAAGTACCCTAACATCGCCGCTCCTAATCCAAGCTATCATGGCGTATCCTTCTACGATGTGGTAGGGCCGGCTGCATTCGTGACTTACATTCGTGCAATCCTCCTTCGCGACACGGGTGCAACCATATCTCCCTTCAACGCATTCCTGCTTCTGCAGGGCGTTGAGACCCTGTCCCTGAGACTGGACAGACACGTGGAGAATACAAAGAAAGTGGTTGAGTTCTTAAAGAACCACCCTCAGGTAGAGCACGTGAACCATCCTTCCCTTCCTGATCATCCTGATCATGAAGTGTATAACAGATTCTTCCCGAATGGCGGCGGTTCCATCTTCACCTTCGAGATCAAGGGCGGTCGCGACGAGGCTTGGAAGTTCATTGACGGTCTTCAGATCTTCTCCTTGCTGGCAAACGTGGCAGACGTAAAGAGCCTGGTGATCCATCCCGCATCCACGACCCATTCTCAGCTGTCTGAGGAGGAGCTGGCAGATCAGGGCATCAAGCAGAACACGATCCGTCTCTCCATCGGTACGGAGCACATTGATGACATTATCGCAGACCTGGAAGCAGGTTTCGCAGCTGCAAGAGCATAAACTACTGGAAATCAATTAAAAAAAGAGTATAATAGGGGCAAGGCCTATATAAGAAAGTGAGGAAAAAGCTATGGCTAACATTTATAAGGGAACGTTAGGACTGATCGGAAATACGCCTCTGGTAGAGGTAACAAATATCGAGAAGGAGCTGGGACTGGAAGCAACCATTCTGGTAAAGCTGGAGTACTTTAATCCCGCTGGATCCGTGAAGGATCGTATCGCAAAGGCAATGATCGAGGACGCTGAGGCGAAGGGACTTTTGAAGGAAGGCTCCGTCATCATTGAGCCCACCAGCGGCAACACTGGTATCGGCCTTGCAGCCATCGCTGCAGCGAAGGGCTATCGCATCATTCTGACCATGCCTGAGACCATGAGCGTGGAGCGCAGAAACATCCTGAAGGCATACGGCGCAGAGATCGTTCTGACCGAAGGCGCAAAGGGCATGAAGGGTGCCATCGCAAAGGCAGAGGAGCTTGCAAAGGAGACTCCCGGCAGCTTCATCCCTGGACAGTTTGTAAACCCTGCAAACCCTGCCATCCACAGAGCAACGACTGGTCCTGAAATTTGGAAGGACACCGACGGCAACGTAGACATCTTTATCGCAGGCGTAGGCACTGGCGGAACCCTGACCGGTACTGGCGAATACTTAAAGTCTCAGAATCCCAACATTAGGGTTGTTGCACTGGAGCCTGAAACCTCCCCCGTACTTTCCGAGGGCAAGGCTGGCGCACATAAGATCCAGGGCATCGGCGCAGGTTTCGTACCTGACGTACTGAACACCAAGATCTACGATGAGATCATCAAGGCTCCCAACGAGGCAGCTTTCGCTACCGCAAAGCTTCTGGCAAAGAAGGAGGGTATCTCCGTTGGTATTTCCTCTGGCGCATCCCTGTACGGCGCAATTGAGCTGGCAAAGAGACCTGAGAACAAGGGCAAGGTGATCGTAGCACTTCTTCCCGACAGCGGCGACAGATATTATTCCACCGCACTGTTCACCGAAGATTAATTGTGACAAGTATCCATTCCAAAGGCGTGACGTCTGTCACGCCTTTGTTATTGCAAAAAAAGCGGTTCGATGGTACAATCATGCTGTTAGAATTTTGGTGCCATGATTAGAAGTTAGGAGAGAACGCATGAATTGTAAGAATTGTAACGCGGTGATGCGGGTCGATCATGAGAAAAAAGTGTTCCGGTGTCCCTACTGCGACAGCGAGGAACCCTTTGATGGCGTATCGAAGGCAGAGCTTCAGGGCATGCTGCGTGACGCCATCGTGGACGTGCGCAAGGAAAGCTTTAATGAAGCGAAGAAAACGCTGAGCGCCGCGCAAAGCTATAAAGATACGAGAACGAAGGGACGGAAGGTTTGGGACGGCATTGTCTTGATCCTGCAGGCGCTCCTTTGCGTGATTTTGGGAATCTGTTGCATCGGATTTTTCATCGATTACGTGGGCCTTGGATTTGTATCGCTGATCCAGCTGGGACTGATGATCGCGATCATCCTGACCAAGCTGAAATACTTGCAGACGGGAGAGCAAAAGCTCCTGAAGCGGAAAAACATCTTCCTCATTATCTTTTGCGTCCTCATCATTGGGTGGTTTGTAGCGCTTTTGAATGAGGGCGGGAACGGAGCGAGCAGCAGCCGTAAGGCGAGTTGGCCGAACCAGGGCCTTGGAAGCGATCTGCCTGAGCCGGATGGAAAGCTAAAGTACACGAGCTCCTCGAAGAGCTATTTCAACGCGACCGTGAAGGATTATGACAGGGATAAGTTCAGCGCCTACGTGGAGGCTTGTAAGGAAGCAGGCTACAATCTGGACGCACAGGCTTCGGACACGGAATTTGACGCCTATGATGAGGATGACAACCATTTGACCTTAAATCTTTGGACTTATTCCGATGAGATGAACGTACAGGTTGACAGAGGCATTGTTCTTACCACGTATGCTTGGCCTTCAAGTGCGTTGGCGGAGAAGGTCCCGAAGATCGAGGCAGAAAAGAGTAGTCTTGAAAAGCTCAATACCAATAGCTTCACGCTGATCGTCGGTGACGTTACGAGAGAGCAGTTCGTGAATTACGTCATGGAAATTCAGGAAGCGGGCTTTAAGGGCTATTACAACGCGGGAGATAATGATTATTACGGTACTTTAGACAGTGTCTCCATCAGAGTGGAGTATCTGAGAAACAGGCTATTGTCCATTGAAGTGTATGAACTGAATAGATAAGTAAATAGAAAGCGTCACGGTTTCGAACGATTCCGTGACGCTTTTATTTGTTACATGTTATCAGCTTCCGTATCGGCGAGGGACTTGCGGACGGTGATGCCGTTGACCTCCACGGTGCCGTCGAGGGCGATGACGAGGCACTGCCTGCCGTCGATCACGCGGGTGTCGATGAGGTCGGTGCGCTCGGGCTTGACCTTTACCACCACATCGGGTGTCTTTACTTCGAAGCTCTTGGCGTTCATGACGTTGCTTACGAAAAGCGGGGTGTCGTCGCCGGCAGTCTCTTCATAGTGCTCCTCAAAGTGGGAGAGCTTTTCGTTCGAAACGCCGCTGTCAGCAAGGATGGTTTTCACCTCATTCTTATCGAGGATGAGGGGCGCGGGATCCTCGCGGAGCTTATGTTCCTCCACCATCTCGGTGAGCTTTTCATGAATGTTCTTCACCATCTCGAGATCGCAGGTGTCTTCCAGGGTCTCTTCGATAATGGCGTGGAAGGTGTTCTTTTGCGTGCCGGCGGAGAGCGGGAGCGGGCAACCGAGGATCGCGTCCACGACGCCGTCCTTTAGGTTCTCACCGTCCTTCGTGTAATAGAGAACGCCGTGCAGGTCGGTGCCGCGGTCATTAAAGGCGGGGAATAGGAAGCCCATCTGAGGCATGGATACCACCCAGTCGCGGATGCGGTTCTGGAAGGCATTTTCCTCAGGATTGTAGGAAAGGCCGGGCTTTGAGAGCTCTACGGGGCAGACGCAGGCGAGAATGTACTCGTAAACCTCCTCGGAGGCATCCTCATTCTCAACGCCGTCGCTGGTGTGCTTGGGCACGTCATAGTTGTCATGAATCAGCAGGATCAGATAATTCCCGACATATTCGTAGGTGGAGATGATCTGGTCGTAAAATTTGTCGAGGAGATCGTCATCCTTCAGACCACTTTGCTTTAGGCGGAAGAGGAATTCCTGGGTGCCGCCCTCGGCTTCGCTATCCAGGGGAAATTCCAGATTCAGGAGGTTCTTTCCGATGGAGCCGGAGAGGGCCTTTTTCAGAATCTCGAAGTACTTAAACATTTCCTCCTCGGGAAGGGCAAGGAAGGCCTGGGAAAACGTTGTTTTTTTATTCTTTTCGCCGTCTACGTAGCAGCCGCAGATCCGGTCGATGGAGCACTTTTTCGGTGAGAGGAGCTTTTTGATCTCCGCAATCTCTTGTTTGATCATTAGGGTACGTCCTTTCTGGTATTTTCATGGAATTTTAGTATAGCGCAAAAGCGATTTTTCAACAAGTGGTTTTGCGGGAAGTTATATTGTGCAAATTGCATAGTTTTTGGAGAAAACAAGGAAACCTCTTTATTATTTTTTCGTTTTGTTGTATACTAAGTCTGTAGTATAAGTATTTTTTGTTGGAGGTTTTCTCATGAAAAAAATATTGTTTGCTGCATCGGAAGGCGTTCCTTTTGTCAAGACCGGAGGGTTGGCAGACGTAGTTGGCTCACTTCCCAAATGCCTTGATCCGAAGTATTTTGACGTACGCGTGATCCTTCCCAAGTACACCTGCATTAAACAGGAGATGAAGGAAAAGATCAGTTTTATCACAAATTTTTACATGGATTTCAATTGGCAGAGCGTTTACGTAGGCATCGAAGAGGCAACCGTGGACGGCGTTCATTATTATTTCATCGATAATGAGCATTATTTCGGCGGCCCGAAGCCCTATTGTGACGATCCTTGTTACGAGATCGAAAAGTTTGCATTTTTCTCCAAGGCCGTGCTTTCGGCGCTGCCGCTGATCGGCTTCCAGCCAGATATCATCCACTGTCATGACTGGCAGACGGGTCTGATTCCCGTATATCTGAAGGAGCGCTTTAGAGGAGACCTGTTCTTTGCGAGCATGAAGTCGATCATGACGATCCACAACCTGAAGTTCCAGGGAAAGTGGGACGTGAAGACGGTGCAGTCCATCACGGGACTTCCAGATTACTACTTCACGCCGGATAAGCTGGAGGCGTACAAGGATGCGAATCTCTTAAAGGGCGGCATTGTATTCGCGGATGCCGTGACCACCGTGAGTGATACCTATGCAGAGGAGATCAAGACCCAGTTCTACGGCGAAGGCCTGGACGGTCTGCTTCGCGCGAGAAGCCGTGACCTTCGAGGAATTGTCAACGGCATCGACTATACGGACTTTAACCCCACGACGGATAAGTTTATCGTAAAGCAGTATGACGCCGTAAATTTCCGCAAGGAGAAGGTAAAGAATAAGCTGGCGCTGCAGGAGCAGCTTGGTTTGACCAAGGGCGAGAACAAGATGATGATCGGCCTGATCTCGAGACTGACGGATCAGAAGGGTCTCGATCTTGTATCTTACGTTATGGACGAGTTGTGTCAGGATGACATCCAGCTTGTTGTGCTTGGCACCGGCGAGGATCGCTATGAAAACATGTTCCGTCACTTCGACTGGAAGTATCAGGACAAGGTGAGTGCCAACATTTTCTATTCCGAGGAGTTGTCCCACAGAATTTATGCGGCGAGCGATGCGTTCCTGATGCCTTCGCTGTTTGAGCCTTGCGGACTTTCTCAGCTCATGAGCCTTCGCTATGGTACGATCCCCATCGTTCGCGAGACGGGCGGCCTGAAGGATACCGTACAGCCCTACAATGAGTATGAGAGCACTGGTACGGGCTTTAGCTTTACGAATTACAATGCGCATGAGATGCTGCATACGATCCGCTATGCGGAGCATGTCTACTACGACAAGAAGAGAGAGTGGAACAAGATGGTGGACCGCGCGATGGCTGCGGACTTCTCTTGGGACGTATCCGCTAAGAAATATCAGGAGATGTATGATTGGCTGATCGGCTGATCAAAGATTTGAACTTGTCATGAATGAACAGAGCAAGACAAAAGACAATTTTCTGGCGCAGGCCGGGATTCTGGCAGCGGCGGGAATCATATCCAGGATCATAGGGCTCCTTTACAGGAGCCCTTTGGTTGCCGTAATAGGAGAGACGGGATATGGCTATTATCACGCGGCCTACTCGTTTTATACGATCGTTCTTCTCGTATCCTCCTATAGCATTCCCTCTGCCATATCTAAGCTGATCGCGCCGAAACTGGCCGTGCGGGAGTATCGCAATGCCCACCGGCTTTTTTATTGTGCTCTGGGATACGTGCTCGTGGTGGGCTTTGTCGCGAGCATGTTTTTGTTCTTTACGGCGGAGTGGTTTGTGGAGCCCGTGGCCGTGCCCGTGCTGCGCACCTTTGCACCGACCGTGTTCATTTATGGACTTTTGGGCGTGCTGCGGGGTTATTTTCAGGCGCACCGCAGCATGGTGCAGACCGCCGTTTCGCAGATCCTTGAGCAGATCGCGAACGCCATTGTCAGCGTTGGCGGTGCTTGGCTCCTCATCCAGTATGGCGTTTCCGCAACCCTTTCGGAGGCGGAGCGGGATACGAAATCTGCCGTGTTCGGCGCCATCGGAAGCGCGACGGGTACGGGCGCAGGCGTATTGGTGGGACTCCTTTTCATGTTCAGCGTTTATCTTTTCCGCCGGAAGATGATCCTAGACAGAGTGCAGATGGACCAACATGAGACCATCGATTCCTACAAGGGCATGATCCGCACGATCACTCTGATCGTCACGCCGTTTATCCTAAGCACTGCGATCTACAACCTGAACGGAACGGTGGTAAGCTACCTTTACACGAAGCTGATCCCGAACCTGCGGGCACTTAACAGCGATCAGCAATATACCAACTTTGGCATTTACGGAGGCATCTCCTTAACGATCTTTAACATTCCGATCGCATTCGCGACGGCCATGGCCTCCGCCATGATCCCGTCCGTGGCACAGGCGAAGGCTTCGGGGGACATGGCGCTGACCAAGAGCAAGATTTCCGCAGCGATCAAGGCGACCATGATCATATCGATCCCCTCAGCGGTAGGCCTCTTTGCACTGGCAAAGCCCATCATTTTCATCCTCTTCCCGAGAGAGGATGCCGTTGTCACGCTGGCGGCAAAGCTCCTCATGGTGCTGGCTCTCGCCGTGGTACTGTATGCACTGTCGACTTTGAGCAACTCAATCCTACAGGGCCTTGGACGCGTGAACGTGCCCGTAGTCAACGCAGGCATCGCTCTTGCGGTGCAGTCGATCCTTTCCTTTATGCTTCTTCTGTACACGAACATTGATCTTTATGGACTGGCAATTACCAATACCATTTACGCGGCCATCATGTGCGTCCTAAACCAGATCGCTCTGCGCCGTGCCATCGATTACCACCAGGAGTGGAAGACCTCCTTTATCCTTCCCGCCATCGCGGCCGTGATCATGGGCATCTCCGCGCGGGGGATGTACGACATACTATTAAAACTAATTCGATCGCCTAGAATTGCTTTAATCCCTGCCGTTATTTTCGGTGTAATTGTATACTTTGTTGTATTATTGATGCTCAGAACCCTATCTGAAGATGAAATAAAGGACCTGCCCAAGGGACACGTCCTTTTGAAGATTGCGAAAAAATGTAAGTTGCTTCGTTAAACTTGTTTGATCCCCTCGATGTCGCTGGGGACGGCCATGGAGAAGTTCGTGTAGTAGACTACAAAGCCCGGCTTTGCACCGCTGGGCTTTTTTACGTGCTTCTTTTGGATATAGTCGATCTCAACCTTATCCTGCTCGCGCCCCTTGGAGTAGTATGCCGCGAGACGCGCCGCCTCCTCAAAGGTCCGGTCGGGGAGCTCTTTCCCTTCCGTCTTTACCACCACGTGCGAGCCAGGAATCTTCTTCGCGTGGAACCACCAGTCATTTCCCGTCGCCAGCTGGAAGGTCAGCTGGTCATTCTGAAAATTGTTCTTCCCCACGTAAATGTCAAAACCGTCGCTGCTCACGTAATGGAAGGGCTTGCTCGTCACCTTCACCTTTTTCGAGCCACCCTTACGATGTACGTAGCCGCTCTCGACCAGCTCCTCCTTGATCTGCACAAGGTCTTCCTCCTTCTGCGCGATCTCGAGGGAAGCGGCGATGGACTCTAAGTGATCGATCTCGGCCTTAACCTCCTCCATGAGGGTCGTCAGAGCTTCGTTCGTGCGCTTGAGCTTTCCGTAGCGATCAAAGTAGCGCTGGGCATTCTCCTTCGCGGTGAGCGTGGGATCCAGCGGGATCGTGATGGTCTCGTTGGTATAGTAATTCAGGGCGTCAATCGATTTCGCGCCGGGCGCCGCGCCGTAGCCGTAGGTATTGAGAAGCTCGCCGTAAATGCGATAGGTTTCGCGCTTTTCGGTGTCGCGCAGCTGAGAGAGCTGCAGGTCGTATTTCTTGACGTCGCGCTCGAGATGCGTCTGCACGATGCGGCGCAGGTCAGCGGAGCGCTGATGGATGCGCGTCTGGGCATTCTTTTCCGCATAGTAGGACTCAAGCAACGCGGACATGGAAGGAATCCTTTCCGTGCGGAAGGGCGCTTCGTAGATAGTCAGCGGGATGGCAGCATATTCCACGGGCTTCTTCCCGTCATAGGCGATGCAGGGCTCGAAAGCACCGTTTTGAATGGTCTCTTTGAGCGTCGTCATCACTTGGAAGAGTCTGTCATAATCGGCGGCTTCCATGGCGGCCGTAGGCCTGTCGCCATCGATGCCAGCGCGGGCGCAGAGCTCCTGTGCCAAAATCGGAGAGATGCCAGTCACGCTGCCATAGAGCGCCTTGAAAGCAGGCTGGGGCTTTGCAGAGAGCGCAGCGGTAAAGGCATCCCGGGTCTGTGTAAAGAGGTCGAGTTTTTCCTGCGTCACGGCTACAAAGTATGGCTTTCCGGGAAGTACCTCACGGACGCTGCTGACTGCGGCGGAGACGTGCTTGATGCTGTCGAGGATCGTGCCGTCGCCGTTTACGAAGATAATGTTGCTGTGCTTTCCCATGATCTCGATGACGAGGGTTTTCTTGCAAAGGTCCCCCATCTCGTCGAGGTGCTCCACGTCAATGTGGATGATGCGCTCGAGACCAGGCTGGGAGATGCCGGTCACGCGACCGTTTTGCAGGTGCTTGCGGAGCAGCATGCAAAAGCCCGGTGCCGTCATGGGACTGGGCTTATTGTCATCCGTTAAATACACCAGCGGGAGAGAAGCGTCCGCGGAAAGAAGGAGCCTCTTTTGACCGTCGTTTGTCTTAAAGGTTAAGAGGAGCTCATCGGTTTCGGGCTGCGCGATCTTGTAAAGGCGCGCCCCCGTCAGCTCGCTATTTAATTCATATACGATATTTGCTATGGTAAGGCCGTCGAATGCCATAAAAACCTCCAAAAAGAACTTTCAGATTTCCTCTTATTGTACGCTTTTAAGGCCTTTTCGCAAGTCCCATCTTCACCCCGGCGACGCAAAGATTTGGTTTACCGCATGGGAGAAACATGTTATAATATACTAATATAGTCACTTTGTTAACTTTGGAGGGCATGCATTTGAATACGGAACTGGAACAGGTAGTTGTACAGGTAAGTCAAGTGGTAAAGGGTAAGGATGACGTGATCCGAAAGGTTCTCGCGGCGGTGCTTGCGGGCGGTCACGTCCTTTTGGAGGATATTCCCGGCGTGGGTAAAACAACGCTGGCCATGGCGCTGGGCAAGGCCATGGAGCTCGATTATCGCAGAATGCAGTTTACGCCGGACGTGCTTCCGAGTGACATTGTCGGATTCACGATGTACAACGGCGCGCAGGGCACCTTTGAATATAAGCCGGGAGCGATCTTTAGCAATCTGTTCCTGGCAGATGAGTTAAACCGAACCTCTTCGAAGACCCAGTCGGCACTTTTGGAGGTCATGGAGGAGGGAAAGGTGACCGTGGACGGCGTGACGCATGCGCTTCCAGAGCCTTTCACGGTTATCGCGACGGAGAACCCTTATGGTTCCTCAGGTACGCAGCTCCTGCCGGAATCCCAGCTGGACCGTTTCTTGATCTGCCTGACCATGGGCTATCCCGATCACAAGGCGGCGGTGGAGATCCTGAAGGAGAGCGCAGGCAAGGGCCTCGCACTAGTGCAGCCCGTTCTGACGGGGGCGCGCCTTTTGGAGCTGCGCGAGCAGGCGAGAAACCTTCACGTATCGGACAGCATTCATGAATACATCATCAACCTCACGGAGGAGACAAGGCGTGATCCGAGAATTGCCCTTGGCGTCAGCCCCAGAGGAAGCATCGCGCTCCTGAAGATGGCGCGTTCCATGGCATTGATCCGCGGCGGGGAGTACGTGATCCCCGAGGACGTGCTGGCAGTCATTCCTGAGGTTTGGAGCCACAGAATTCATTTGAACGCCATGGCGCGTGCGGAAGGAACCAACATCCCGGGCCTGATCCGGGAGATTACGGAA
>JAFPRF010000370.1 GCA_017400965.1 Lachnospiraceae bacterium | reverse complement strand
GCTTGCCATCTCCGAGTCTCAGGAGCGTATGGCTGTTGTCGTAGATCCCAAGGATGTAGATCAGTTCCTGGCATACTCCGCAGAGGAGAACCTCGAGGCAGTGCCCGTGGCAGTCGTGACCGAGGATCCCAGACTTGTTCTGAATTGGCGCGGCAAGACCATCGTAAACCTGAAGAGAGCCTTCCTTGATACCAACGGCGCGCATCAGGAGACCACCGTAAAGGTTGACATTCCTGCTGAGGAAGACAATTACTTCAATAAGATTTCCGTTCCTGCCGTAGAGGAGAAGCTCGAGGCAGGTGACGTAAAGGCAGCTTGGCTGACCTTGTTAAATGACCTGAACGTATGCTCCCAGAAGGGCCTCGTGGAGATGTTTGATGCTTCCATCGGCGCTGGCTCCGTGTTCATGCCTTACGGCGGTAAGCATCAGCTGACCGAGACTCAGGCCATGGTAGCAAAGCTTCCGGTACTGACTGGTAAGACCGATACCGTGACCATGATGGCGTATGGCTTCGATCCTTATCTTTCCAGCTGGAGCCCTTACCACGGCGCCGTTTATGCCGTAGTAGAGTCCATGGCAAAGATCGTTGCGAACGGCGGTGACTTCTCGAAGATCCGTTTCACCTTCCAGGAGTACTTCCGCAGAATGACCAGTGATCCTTCCCGTTGGAGCCAGCCTTTCGCAGCACTGCTTGGCGCGTATGACGCGCAGATCGGCTTTGGCCTTCCTTCCATCGGCGGTAAGGATTCCATGTCCGGAACCTTTAATGACATTGACGTTCCGCCTACCCTTGTTTCCTTCGCGGTGGACATCGCAAAGAGCGGTGACATCATCACGCCTGAGCTGAAGAAGGCTGGAAACAAGCTGGTATGCTTTGAGATCGATAAGGACGACTTCGACGTTCCCATGTATGAGGAAGTGGCTGACCTGTACGGCAAGATCCACACCCTCATCCAGAAGAAGGCCATTGTTTCCGCTTACGCGCTGGATGCAAAGGGTATTGCGGCAGCCGTATCCAAGATGGCATTTGGTAATGGCCTCGGCGTTGAGATCAACGACAGCCTGCCTGCAGAGGAGCTCTTCGCAAACGAGCTCGGCAACATCATCGCTGAGATGCCCGAGGATAAGCTGGCGCTCCTTGATGAGTTGGAGCTTGACTACACGCTGGTTGGTACCGTAACTGACGCGGCAGAGTTTAAGTTTGGCGACGTGATCGTTCCCATGGACGAGGCACTTGCTTCCTGGAAGAAGAAGCTGGAGAAGGTATTCCCCACCAAGGCAGTGAAGGGTACCGAGCCCGTTCCCAGCCATATCTACAGAACCGACGCCATTTACGTATGCAAGAATAAAGTGGCAAAGCCCAACGTATTCATTCCCGTGTTCCCCGGAACCAACTGTGAGTACGATTCCACGAAGGCCTTTGAGAGAGCAGGAGCAAAGGTTAAGACCTTAGTCTTCAAGAACCTGAGTGCATCTGACATCCGCGAATCCGTGGATGCCTTTGAGAAGGCCATTGAGCAGGCACAGATCATCATGTTCCCCGGCGGCTTCTCCGCAGGTGACGAGCCCGACGGAAGCGCGAAGTTCTTCGCAACCGCCTTCCAGAACGCGAAGATGAAGGAAGCCGTTATGAAGCTCTTAAATGAGAGAGACGGCCTTGCACTTGGTATTTGTAATGGATTCCAGGCGCTGATCAAGCTGGGCCTTGTGCCTTACGGCGAGATCGTTGGCCAGAAGGAGGATTCACCGACCCTGACCTTCAACACCATCAACCGCCACATCTCCAAGATGGCTTACACCAAGGTGGTTTCCAACAAGTCCCCTTGGCTGCAGGGCGCAGAGCTTGGCAAGACCTACTGCAACCCCGCATCTCACGGCGAAGGCCGTTTCGTTGCACCCAAGGAGTGGCTGGATAAGCTCTTCGCGAATGGCCAGGTGGCAACGCAGTACGCAGATCCCGACGGCAACGTATCCATGGACGAGGAGTACAACATCAACGGCTCCTACATGGCAATCGAGGGTATCACCTCTCCTGACGGCAGATGCCTTGGTAAGATGGCTCACTCCGAGAGACGCGATGCGAGCGTAGCGATCAACATCTACGGCGAGCAGGACATGAAGATCTTCGAGTCCGGCGTAGCTTACTTCAAATAATGGATTACCAAACGACAAAGAGGTCGCCCCAAGGGGGTGGCCTCTTTCTTCAAAAAAAGAGTGAAAATTTCGCCTAAAGTTCGACATATTTTTTGCAGATTTATCATTGAATGTTTTTGGGCTTTTGTGCTATAATATCGCGGAATTAGGAATAGGAGGAAAAACCAGATGAAAGCGTTTTTGATCCTGGAAGATGGTACCGTGTTCGCGGGAACGCATATCGGTGCTGAGAAAGAAGTCATCAGTGAGATCGTTTTTAACACTTCAATGGCCGGGTATTTGGAAGTGCTGACGGATCCGTCGTATGCGGGTCAGGCAGTATGTATGACCTATCCCCTCATTGGCAACTATGGCATCTGTCTCGATGACATGGAATCTAGTAAACCTTGGCCAGATGGCTTTATCGTTCGGGAGCTCTCCCGCAGACCCAGCAATTTCCGCTGTGATATTTCCATTCAAGAATTTTTAGAGAAAAATGACGTGCCCGGCATCGCTGGCATTGATACCCGTGCCCTGACAAAGATCCTTCGCGAGAAGGGTACCATGAACGGCATGATCACGACGAAGGAATATGCGGACCTCTCTGAGCTTCTTCCCAAGATCAAGGCTTACACTTGCGGCAAGGTCGTTGAGAAAGTGACCTGTAAGGAGAAGTACGTGGTAAAGGCTTCAAAGAGCCTCGAAGAAAACGGACCGATCTCTGGCCTTGCAAGATTTGATAAAGAAAAGTACCTCGCGGGCGAGAGAGAGCTGAGACCTTCCCTCGTAACGCAGTTAAACGGCGAAGGCCTGAAGGTAGCACTGATGGACTTTGGCGCGAAGGCCAACATTGCAAGAAGCCTTGCGGCGAGAGGGTGCGAAGTGACCGTTTACCCCGCGCTGACAAAGGCAGAGGAGATCCTGGAGGGCAATCCGGACGGCATCATGTTATCGAACGGCCCTGGAGATCCCAAGGAGTGTACCACCATTATTGAAGAGATTAAAAAGCTTTTTGCAACCGACGTTCCCATCTTTGCCATCTGTCTTGGACATCAGCTTACGGCGCTGGCAACGGGAGCGGATACCTATAAACTGAAGTACGGCCACCGCGGCGGAAACCACCCCGTTAAGGACCTTGCCACGGGCCGCGTTTACATCTCCTCCCAGAACCACGGCTACGTCGTAGATACCGAGAAGCTCGAT
>JAFPRF010000369.1 GCA_017400965.1 Lachnospiraceae bacterium | reverse complement strand
CTTATAGATACCGCCCTCGCCAAGGCCCTGCAGCATCCACTGCATAACGGGGCTGAAGATTGCCTTTGCTGCGCCGAAGCCTGCTATTGCAAGACCGGTTGCAAGGCCCTTTCTGTCAGAGAACCAAAGCATCAGCGTCTTTACAGGGGAAAGGTAACCGGTACCAAGACCGATACCCATGATAAAGCCGTAGCATACGTAAATACCTACCAGAGCAAGTACGTTACCCTTGTTCTGACCACCGTAGTAAATAAAGAAGCCGGTGCCTGCCATGCCCAGTGCAAAGCAGATGGTTGCAATCAGGGAGGACTTGTGGATGTCCTTCTCTACAACGTTTCCGAGGAATGCAGCGGACATGCCGAGGAAGAAAATGGCAAAGCTGAATGCCCACTCGGTTGCGCTCTTGGAGAAGCCGATGTAATCTGCGATCTCCTGGCTGAAGATACTCCAGCAATAAACAGTACCAATACTACAGTGTAACAGCAGTGCGGGAATTGCCGCCCTCACCCATTTGTTGGAGCGCCAGCCCCCGGTTTTTGTTTCCTTTTCCATGTTGAAACCTCATCCTTTTCTTTGAAAATGTGTGTTTTTCGTTTCCTTGAGGCAATCCCAATGCCCCAAAATCCGAAAGACATTATACATCTTTTCTTACTACAATGCAATCAATATTTTCTACATGAAATCAAAGAGGCTGATCTGGTTGCTTTCCGGCAGACCTTCGAGCAGTCCCAGCTCCGTCATCTTATCGATCGTCGTCTGCGAAACCTTCGTACGCTCCTTGAAATCATCCCTCGAAAGGAACGGTCCGTCCTTCGCTGCTTCCATCACGGCATCCGCCGCTTTTTCACCCATGCCTTCGATACTGGTCAGGGACGGCATCAGCTTTCCGTCAATGATCTGGAAGTGTCTCGAGTGCGCCTTGTAGATGTCGATGGGCGCGAATTCAAAGCCGCGCGCATACATCTCCTGCACGATCCTCATGTCACTGATCTGATCCTTCTCTTTATTCGAAAGCTTATCCTCTCTTCCGCGCAGCTCCGCCAGACATTTCTCCAAATGCCCCTTGCCAAGGCACATCACCTCGTAGGAGAAAGCCTTTGCACGGATCGTAAAGAACGCGCCATAGTAAGCCAGTGGATAATGGATCTTACAGTAAGCGATACGCCATGCCATCATAACGTACGCCGCCGCGTGCGCCTTCGGGAACATGTACGCGATCTTTTTACAGGAGCCAATGTACCAATCAGGCACGTCATGGGCCTTCATGTCCTCCACCCATTCGTCCCATTGCGCACACTTGCCTTTCGCAACAACGCCCTTACGCACGTTCTCCATGATCTTAAATGACCGCTCCGGGTCCACGCCCTTACCGATCAGATAGGTCATGATGTCGTCACGGGTACAGATCGCCGTGGAAATCGTCGCAATACCGCTCTTGATCAGATCCTGTGCATTGCCCAGCCACACATCGGTACCATGGGACAGACCAGAGATACGTACCAGGTCCGAGAAGGACTTTGGCTGCGCGTCGATAACCATCTGCATTGCAAAGTCGGTACCAAACTCAGGGATACCGAGCGCACCGAGCTTTGTTCCGCCGATCTGATCCGGCGTGATGCCGAGGGCATCCGTGTTTTGGAACAGGCTCATGACATCCTGTCCGTCGAGGGGAATGGTCAAGGGATCGATCCCCGTCAGGTCCTGCAACATTCTGATCATGGTCGGATCATCGTGTCCAAGAATGTCCAGCTTTAACAGGTTGTGGTCGATGGAGTGATAATCGAAATGGGTCGTCACCGTATCGGTGGTCATGTCGTTCGCGGGATGCTGCACCGGCGTAAAGGAGTTGATGTCCTGACCGAGTGGAAGCACAACGATGCCTCCGGGATGCTGGCCCGTGCTTCGGCGAACGCCCGTACAACCGATGGAAAGACGCTCGATCTCACTGGTCCGCTTCGTGATACCCTTCTCTTCAAAATAATGCTTTACGTAACCGAAGGCCGTCTTTTCTGCCACGGTTGCGATTGTTCCTGCGCGGAAGGTCTGGCCCGCGCCGAAAATAACCTCGGTGTATTTATGCGCCTTCGACTGATACTCACCCGAGAAGTTCAAGTCAATATCCGGCTCCTTGTCGCCCTTAAACCCAAGGAAGGTCTCGAACGGAATGTCAAAACCATCCTTATGGAGCTTTTCGCCGCAGACGGGGCACATTTTATCCGGCATGTCGATTCCCGCCTTGCCGGCGTATGCCTTCACCTCGTCGGAATCAAAGTCAACATAGTGACACTTACTACAATAATAATGCGGGCTTAAGGGGTTGACCTCCGTGATCCCCGCCATGGTCGCCACGAACGAGCTTCCTACGGAACCACGGGAACCTACCAGATATCCGTCCTCAACGGACTTCCAAACCAGCTTTTGTGCGATGATGTACATCACGGCGAATCCATTCGAAATAATGGAGTTCAGCTCACGCTTCAGTCTCGCCTCTACAATCTCGGGAAGCTCTGGCCCGTAGATTTCATGGGCACGGTCATAACAGATCTTCGTCAATGTCTTATCACTGTCTGGGATAACAGGCGGGCACTTATCAGGTCTAACTGGTGCGATCGTCTCGATCATGTCGGCGATCATGTTGGTGTTCTTGACAACCACCTCGTACGCCTTATCACTTCCGAGGTATGAGAATTCCTCGAGCATCTCCTCCGTCGTATGGAGGAACAAAGGTGCCTGCTCATCGGCGTCCTCAAAGCCCTTGCCCGCCATGATGATCCTACGATACACCTCGTCCGCTGGGTCAAGGAAATGCACGTCACAGGTTGCCACAACAGGCTTATGGAACTGCTCGCCAAGCTTTACGATCTGGCGGTTAATGTCTTGAATGTCCTCCACGGAATTCACGGTGCGCACCTTGTCGGACTTGATCATGAACGCGTTGTTTCCCGTGGGCTGGATCTCTAAATAATCATAAAAGTTCACAAGTCTCGCGATCTG
>JAFPRF010000368.1 GCA_017400965.1 Lachnospiraceae bacterium | reverse complement strand
ATGAAAATCAAGATTTGTGGCCTGCGAAGGCCAGAGGATATTGCTTACGCCAATGAGGCGGCGCCAGATTTTGTGGGATTTATCTTAAGCCCGGGCTTTCGGCGGAGCATTGACGCTGATACGGCAAGGGAGCTGAAAGCGAAGCTGGGTCCGGGGATTCCTGCGATCGGCGTGTTTGTAAATGACACGCCAGAGCGGATTGCGCAGCTCCTCAAAGAGGGCGTGATCGATGCGGCGCAGCTCCATGGGCAGGAAAGCGAAGAAGACATTATGTATATCAAAGCGGCGACCGGCAGGCCCGTGATCAAGGCCGTAAAGGTCGAGAATCGCTACGCCGTTGAGGCATGGCTCGATTCCGCGGCAGACTACCTGCTCCTCGATAGCGGCACCGGCACGGGAAAGACCTTCGATTGGACCATCTTGGACGAACTCCTCGCAGATTATGGCGGTGAACTTCCGAAACAGTTCTTCCTCGCCGGCGGTCTAAATGCCGATAACCTCCGCGAAGCCGCCACCCGATGGCGACCCTACGCCGTAGACCTCAGCAGCAGCGTCGAAACCGACGGCGTAAAAGATTTAGATAAGATGCGTAACGCAGTTCAGATAGTAAGAGAACTTGGATAGGAAAGGAATAAACCAATGAGTAAAGGTAGATATGGAATTCATGGCGGACAATATATATCGGAAACATTGATGAACGAGCTGATCCGTTTGGAGGAAGCGTACGAGCATTATAAGAATGATCCGGAGTTCAATGCGGAGCTGACGAAGCTCTTCAATGAATATGCAGGCAGACCCTCCCTCCTGTACTATGCGGAGAAGATGACCAAGGACCTCGGCGGCGCGAAAATTTATTTAAAGCGCGAGGACTTAAACCACACGGGATCTCATAAGATCAACAACGTTCTGGGCCAAGCGCTTCTCGCAAAGAAGATGGGCAAGACCAGACTCATCGCGGAGACGGGCGCAGGCCAGCATGGCGTGGCCACCGCGACGGCAGCAGCGCTCCTTGGCATGGAGTGCGAAATCTTCATGGGCAAGGAGGACACCGACCGTCAGGCTCTGAACGTATACCGCATGGAACTACTCGGCGCAAAGGTACATCCCGTGACCAGCGGTACGATGACACTGAAGGATGCCGTAAACGAGACCATGCGCGAGTGGACCAATCGCGTACATGATACGCATTACTGCCTCGGTTCCGTTATGGGACCCCATCCCTTCCCCATGATCGTGCGCGACTTCCAGAGCGTGATCAGTAAGGAGATGAAGGAGCAGATCCTGAAGGCAGAGGGCAAGCTTCCCGCAGCAGTCATTGCCTGCGTAGGTGGCGGCAGCAATGCCATGGGCGCCTTCTATAATTTCATTGAAGATAAGGATGTGAAGCTGATCGGCTGCGAGGCGGCAGGCAAGGGCGTAGATACGGCCCTGACCGCGGCGACCATCGCCACCGGAAGCCTTGGCATTTTCCACGGCATGAAATCTTACTTCTGCCAGGACGAGTACGGCCAGATCGCACCCGTGTACTCTATTTCCGCCGGCCTCGACTACCCCGGCATCGGACCAGAGCATGCTTATCTGCATGACATCGGCCGTGCACAGTACGTTCCCGTTACGGATGATGAAGCAGTGGATGCATTTGAATATCTCGCAAGAACCGAAGGCATCATCTGCGCCATCGAGAGTGCGCATGCCGTAGCGCATGCACTCAAGATCGCAAAGGATTTTGGCAAGGACGAGAGCATCATCATCAACATCTCCGGCAGAGGAGACAAGGACGTGGCCGCAATCGCTAGATACAGGGGGGTGGATATCCATGACTAATAAAATTCAGAATGCATTCAAAACGAAAAATGGCAAGGCCTTCATCGCCTTCCTTACCGCGGGCGATCCCGATGCGGATAGCACCGTAAAGTTTGTACTTGAGATGGAGAAGGCAGGCGCTGACCTGATCGAGATCGGCATTCCTTTTTCTGATCCGACCGCAGAGGGCGTCGTGATCCAGGACGCAAACATCCGCGCGCTGAAAAATGGCATGACCACCGATGGCGCCTTCGAGATCGTGCGCCGCGTCCGCGAGGTGAGCCAGATCCCGCTGTGCTTCATGACCTATTGTAATCCCGTATTCCATTATGGATACGACCGCTTCTTTACGAGATGTGAGGAGCTGGGCGTGGACGGTATCATCATTCCCGACCTGCCCTACGAGGAGAAGGCCGAGATGGAAGAGCCCGCCAGCGCCCATGGCGTAGCCGTGATCTCCATGATCGCACCGACCTCGGAAGCGCGCATTCAGACCACTGCAAAGGAAGCGAAGGGCTTTATCTACGTGGTAAGCTCCATGGGTGTGACCGGCGTTCGAAGCGAGATCAAGACGGACCTTACGTCCATCGTGGAAAGCATCCGCGAGGTGACGGACGTACCTTGCGCCGTAGGCTTTGGCATCAGCACTCCAGAGCAGGCGAAGAAAATGGCAGCCATTTCCGACGGTAGCATCGTCGGCAGCGCCATTGTAAAGATCATCGCAGCCAAAGGAAAAGAGGCGGCACCTGACCTCTATGCTTACGTTAAGAGCATGAAGGATGCCATTGCGGAAGCATAAATCTTCCTTTTTTTGAAAAAAAGATTGACAAACGGAAAAGGAAAGCGTAAAATCGCACACAGAAAGACAAAGGCGTCTGAGAACAACTCGTTCCCAGACGCTTTTTTATTGGATTTCAAAGGCAAAGGCGCCATGAGTTTCAGGACTCGTGGCGCCTTCTCTTATTTTGAATGTTGATTAGGAGGGCTTTCACATGAAAGGACAAATGGATCAGATTAGGGAACAGGGGCTCTATGATCCGTCGTTTGAGCATGATAATTGCGGCATCGGCGCGATCATTGACGTAAAGGGCCGGGCGAGTCATGCACTTGTGGCGGATGCGCTTTCCATCGTGGAAAACTTAGAGCACCGCGCAGGTAAGGACGCAGAAGGTAAGACGGGTGACGGCGTTGGTATCCTAACCCAGATCCCGCACGATTTCTTCGTAAAGACCCTAAAGAAGCAGGGCGTGACCTTAGGTGCCAGACGTAGCTACGGCGTCGGCATGTTCTTCTTTCCTCAAAGTGAATTAGAAAGAAGACAAGCCAAGGCCATGTTTGAGATCATCGTCAGGAAGGCTGGCCTGAACCTTCTCGCGTGGAGGGAAGTGGAGACTGCGCCCAATGTCTTGGGCAGCCGTGCAAGAGAGTGCATGCCGCAGATCAGTCAGGCGTTTATCGAGCGTCCCGCAGATGCCGTAACGGATCTGGACTTCGATCGTAAGCTTTACGTGATCCGCAGAGAGTTTGAGCAGAGCAGCGTGAACACCTATGTGCCTTCCCTGTCCTGCCGTACTATCGTTTACAAGGGCATGTTCCTCGTTGGCCAGCTGCGTACCTTCTTCCTGGATCTGCAGGATGAGGCCTATGCATCAGCCATCGCCATGGTACATTCCCGTTTCTCGACCAATACGACGCCTAGCTGGAATCGCGCACATCCGAACCGCCTCATGGTACATAACGGCGAGATCAATACCATCAAGGGTAACGCAGATAAGATGCTGGCCCGCGAGGAGACCATGCATACGGATGTCTTCTCTCGTGAGGATGAGACGAGCATCCTGCCCGTGATCTCTCAGAGCGGCTCCGACTCAGCAATGCTGGATAATACCTTGGAGTTCCTGATGATGGGCGGCGTGGATCTGCCTTTGGCAGCCATGATCGCGATCCCTGAGCCTTGGCAGCACAATGACACAATCTCCATGGAGGAGCGTGACTTCTACCAGTACTACGCAACCATGATGGAGCCTTGGGATGGCCCGGCTTCCATCCTGTTCTCTGATGGTGACGTGATGGGCGCCATCCTCGACAGAAACGGCCTCAGACCTTCCAGATATTACGTGATGGATGATGGAAGACTGGTTCTGAGTTCTGAAGTGGGCGTGCTTCCCTTGGATGAGAGCCATGTCGTTAAGAAGGAGCGTCTGCATCCCGGAAAGATGCTGCTTGTGGATACCATCTCCGGTAAGATCTATGAGGATGAGGAGATCAAGGCAAAATACGCACACAAGGAGCCTTATGGTGAGTGGCTTGACAGCAATCTGTTAGAGCTTCATGACGTAAAGATCCCGAACCACAAGGTGCCTTCCTATACCGAGCTAGAGCGTCAAAGACTCCAGAAGGCTTTTGGCTATACTTACGAGAACTTCCATGACAGCATTCGTGCCATGGCTCTCAACTCCACCGAATCGATCGGTGCCATGGGCGTGGATACGCCGATCGCAGCGCTGTCTGAGCAATATCAGCCGCTGTTCTATTATTTCAAGCAGCTGTTCGCACAGGTGACGAACCCGCCTATCGACGCGCAGCGTGAGAAGATCGTAACCTCAACGACGGTATACCTCGGCAAGAACGGAAACCTTTTGAAGGAAAAGCCCGAGAACTGTCACGTATTAAAGATCAACAACCCGATCCTGACGGATCTTGACCTTTTGAAGTTAGAGCACCTGAAGAAGGACGGCTTCCAGGTGGCGAAGGTATCGATGCTCTTTTACAAGGGTACGCCGCTCAAGAGAGTCCTTGAGCACCTTTACGTTGAGGTAGATAAGGCCTACAAGGAGGGCGCGACCATCCTCATCCTCTCCGACAGAGGCGTGGATGAAAACCACGTGGCCATCCCTTCCCTGCTTGCCGTTTCCGCCGTGCATAAGCACCTCGTAGAGACGAAAAAGTGCACTGCCATGTCGCTGATCCTGGAGTCTGGTGAACCCAGAGAGGTGCATCATTTCGCAACGCTCCTTGGCTTTGGTGCTTCCGCCGTGAACCCTTATCTCGCACATGCAACCATCGCAGAACTGGTGGATCAGGGACTTCTCGACAAGGATTATTAT
>JAFPRF010000367.1 GCA_017400965.1 Lachnospiraceae bacterium | reverse complement strand
TCCGTACCGAGGGCCTGACAGAGGGCGACATGAAAGAGGTGGCACGCTTTAAGCAAGTGGTGCTGGAGTATATGAAACTAGGAATCGTGGGACTTCCGAATGTCGGAAAGAGTACGCTGTTTAATTCACTTACCAAGGCGGGAGCTGAGTCCGCTAACTATCCGTTCTGTACGATCGATCCGAACGTTGGCATCGTACCCGTGCCGGATGAGAGACTGACGCTCCTTGGCGACATGTATCATTCTAAGAAGGTAACGCCGGCAGTCATTGAGTTTGTGGACATCGCAGGTTTGGTAAAGGGTGCTTCCAAGGGTGAAGGCCTCGGCAACCAGTTCCTTGCAAACATTCGTGAGGTGGACGCCATTGTACACGTGGTTCGTTGCTTTGAGGATCCGAACGTGATCCATGTAGATGGCAGCGTTGATCCAATCCGTGACATTGAGACCATTAACCTGGAGCTGATCTTTGCAGATCTTGAGGTTCTTGAGAGAAGGTATTCCAAGGTAGCTAAGGCTGCAAAGATGGATAAGACGCTGGCGAAGGAAGAGGCGCTTCTGGTTCGCTTAAAGGAGCATCTCGAGAGCGGTAAGATGGCAAAGTCCTTGGACGTGGATGACGAGGATGAGCAGGTACTCCTTAAGGGCTACAATCTCCTTACCTATAAGCCTGTAATCTATGCGGCAAACGTTTCTGAGGATGACCTCGCAGATGATGGTGCATCCAATGCGTTCGTTCAGAAGGTAAGAGAGTATGCGGCAAAGGAAGGCAGCGAGGTATTTGCCATCTGCGCCCAGATCGAGCAGGAGATTGCTGAACTGGAGGACGACGAGAAGGCAGAGTTTCTGAATGAGCTTGGCGTGAAGGAATCCGGTTTGGAGAAGCTGATCAAGGCAAGCTATACGCTGCTGGGACTGATGAGCTTTTTGACCGCTGGTGAGGACGAGACCAGAGCTTGGACGATCAAGATCGGAACGAAGGCGCCTCAGGCAGCCGGAAAGATCCATACCGATTTCGAGCGTGGCTTCATCAAGGCAGAGGTTGTGAATTACAAGGACCTTCTGGAGCAGGGATCCCTCGCCGCAGCGCGTGAAAAGGGACTGGTCGGCATGGAAGGTAAGGACTATGTCGTAAAGGATGGAGACGTAATTTTGTTTAGATTCAATGTCTAAGTGGGAGAACGAGTCACTTTTCTTCATAATTCTTAAGAAAAACTAAAAGTTTTTTCGAATTTGTTACAAACGGGCGCCGTAGAAGATATGGCGCCCGTTTTTCTTTTAGACACAATATATAGTGGTTTGAGGCCCCGCGAAGCATCGCGAGGCCTTATTTTATTGCGTTTTCGCGAAAAGCGATCCATGAAAAACACTTGCAAAATCTTAAGAAATAGGGTAATATTAACCCATAAGTGGTAAAAAGTGGTTTAAAGTGTTAGGAAGTGGTAAATTTCCCGCGAAATGGGGTGGTGATCAAGATGTTCATGTGTGAATACAACCATACATTGGATGCTAAGGGCAGATTGATCGTACCCGCGAAGTTTCGAGAGACCTTAGGTGACACGTTCATGGTTTGTAAGGGCCTGGATCATTGCCTGTACGTTTACTCGAACGAAGATTGGGACACCTTCGCACAGCAACTTGCCGCATTACCACTGACCAACAAAGAAGCAAGACAATTCGTGAGATTCTTCCTCTCTGGTGCAAGCCAGGTAGAGGTTGATAAATTGGGAAGGATCCTGGTGCCGACGACGCTTCGAAGCTTCGCTGAGCTCGACAAGGACGTTGTCCTCGCTGGCGTAGGTCACAGGATTGAAATTTGGAGCAAAGAGAAGTGGGACGGTGAATCCGCTGCCGGTGACATGGACGAGATCGCCGAGACGATGGATAAACTGGGAATCACGCTGACGCAGTAAGGCGAAAACCAAAGGGGGCCGAAAATGGAGGAGATGCAGTTCAATCATTATTCCGTACTGCTTGAGGAAACCATTGAAGAGCTCGAGATCAAAGAAAACGGGATTTATCTGGATGGTACGCTGGGCGGAGGCGGACATGCTTATCAAGTATGTAAGAGACTGACGGGTGGTCATTTCTACGGGATCGATCAGGATGAGGCAGCCATCGCGGCGGCTGGTGAGAGACTAAAGGAATTTGGCGAAAAGGTAACGATCCTGAGAGACAATTACTGCAACGCAAAAGCACTTTTGGAAGGCCTTGGCGTGACAGGAGTGGACGGAATCGTCCTTGACCTTGGAGTTTCCTCCTATCAGCTGGATACCGAAGACAGAGGCTTCTCCTACAGATACGACGCACCGCTTGACATGCGGATGGACCAAAGACAGAGCCTAACGGCCAGGGACATCGTCAACAACTATTCTGAAAAAGAATTATATGCGATCATCAGGGATTACGGTGAAGATCCCTTCGCAAAAAACATAGCAAAGCACATTGCACAGGCCAGAGCACAAAAACCGATCGAAACAACGTTTGAACTAAACGAGATCATCAAAGCGGCGATCCCGGCGAAGATGAGGGCGAACGGACATCCCTCCAAGCAAACGTTCCAAGCGATCCGGATTGAGTGCAACAGAGAACTGGAGGTTCTCAAAAATGCATTGGATGACCTGATCGATCTGCTAAATCCGGGAGGAAGGATCTGCATCATCACCTTCCATTCGCTGGAAGATCGAATCGTCAAGAACGCATTTCGCAAGAATGAAAATCCTTGCACCTGCCCACCGGGATTTCCGGTTTGCACCTGCGGTAAGGTCAGCAAGGGAAGCGTGATCACAAGAAAGCCAATCCTTCCTGGGGAGAAGGAGCTTTCGGAAAACAACAGATCCAAAAGCGCAAAACTAAGGGTATTCGAAAAGATTGGGTAAGTAATAAACAGGGGGTACAAAGTCATGGCCATGGATAGAAGAGCATATCAGAATTCCAGACAGGACAATTACGTATACGGCAGCGCGGCTCCGAAGATCGACATCCGCCGCGAGGTAGAAGACGAGAGCAGGATCCGTCGCGCCAGCCAGACGACTAAAAAGAATAGAGCACACGTAAAATCCATGAGCCCGGCATACGTACTGGTATTGCTGGTATGTCTCGCCGCAACCCTCGGCGTGATCATTTGGTACGTAAATCTGCAGTCTCAGGTGACCAGTAAGGTTTCCGTGATCAATCAGCTGGAGTCCAAGCTGAATAACGTGAGACAGACTAACGATGAGGAAGAACTTCGCATCGCAAACAGCGTTGACCTTGAAGAGATTAAGAGAATCGCTATTGGTGAACTGGGCATGACCTATGCGCAGGAAGGACAGATCGTGTTCTATTCCGGCGAGGGAACAGACTACATGCGGAAAGTAGTGGAGGATTAAAAGGCGTGTCGAAGCAACAAAGATCGAAAACACGAATATTTTCCAAAACAAGTCAAAAAAAGGTCCTGGTACTATTCTTTTTGGTACTAGCGGCCTTTATTTTCCTTTTTGCGAGACTTGTTTGGTTGATCAAGAATAATGAGACGGAATATCAAAAGCAGGTGCTGTCACAGAGATCCTATGATTCAAAGACATTGCCGGCGAGACGAGGTGACATCGTAGACTCCAAGGGCGTGAAGTTGGCGACCTGTGAGAAGGTGTACAACCTGGTCGTGGACGCCTCCGTCATGACGACGAAGGAAGGAAAGTATATTGAACCTACGTTGACCGTTTTGGGACAATGCTTCCCGCAACTCGACATTGCACAGATCAGAAGCTTTGTCAAAGCGGATCCCAGCAACCAGTGGCATGTTTTTTTGAAGCAACTGACCTTTGATGAGATCAGTGAGTTTTTGGCGATCCAGAGCGAAAACAAGGAAGTAAAGGGCATCTGGTTCGAGGAAGAATTTCGCAGAGTGTATCCTGGCGGGAGCCTTGCGGCGGACGTGATCGGATTTACCAGAACGGACAATCACGGTCTGTATGGCCTGGAGGAGTTTTACAACACAGAGCTCAATGGCGTGGACGGCAGAACCTACGGTTATTTGGATGATGACCTGAATCTGCAGAGAACCGTAAAGCCGGCAGTCGATGGATATACGATCCACAGCACGCTGGATTCCAACGTACAGTCCATTGTCGAGAAATATCTGAAGAAGTTTAACGAAGAGCATAAGGACCACGCGCATCCCGGTAATGGTGCGGAAAACCTCGGATGTATCGTGATGGAGGTCAATACCGGAAACATTCTTGCAATGGCGAGTTATCCCACCTTTGACCTGAATGATACGAAGAACGTGGATGCGCTGCTTGGCATGGTGCAGGTGGAGCAGGTCGACAAGGAGAATGGCTACTTCGAGATCAAGAAGACCGGTAAGTACATCAACGAAGAATTACTGGCTTCCATGACGGACGAAGAAGTATTGACCAATTTGAATTATCTCTGGAAGAACTACTGCATCACCAGTTCTTATGAGCCGGGTTCGACCTTTAAACCCTTTACTGTGGCTGCAGCATTAGAGACCGATTCCATTTCTCCGGATTCTTATTATGAGTGCCTCGGCAGCTGGCAGGTGGGCCCCCACAACATCCACTGTCACAACCGTTACGGTGACGGAACCATCAGCCTAAAGACGGCAGTGGCGCAGTCCTGTAACGTGGCCATGATGAAGATCGCGACCACGATGGGCGCAGAGAAGTTCAGTAAATTTCAACAGGCCTTCAATTTTGGATTAAAGACCAACATTGACTTGGCAGGTGAAGCGAGAACGGCTGACTTCCTTCGTTCCGCGGACGAGATGGATCCTTCCGACCTGGCAACCTATAGCTTTGGACAGAACTTTAACGTGACCATGATCCAGCTGGCAACGGGTTTTTGCTCCCTGATCAATGGCGGATATTATTACGAGCCTCACATGGTATCCAAGATCACCAATTCCAGCGGCGTGACCGTAAAGAGCATCGAGCCTCGCATCTTAAAGCAAACCATTTCTGCATCCACTTCCGAGCTGATCAGAGAATACTGTACGGCGGTGGTAACGGAGGGTACCGGTAAGGCGGCGAGACCTGCGGGCTACCTGATCGGCGGCAAGACCGGAACCGCACAGACCTACCCCAGAGAAGGAAATGATTTCGTTGTATCCTTTATCGGATTCGCACCCGTGGATGATCCGCAGATCCTCGTATATGTCGTTGTTGACCGTGTCAATGAATATAAGCAGGACAACGTAGGCTACGCACGAGAGATCGTTCGAAACATCTTTACTGAGGTGCTTCCATACGAAAACATCTTCATGACGGAGGAGCTGAGCGCGAAGGAGCAAAAGGAACTGGAGGATCGCCAGTTGGAGATCACGCTTCAGTATGGCAAGGCGCTTGAGAATCCTGATCAACCTGAAGAGACGCAGGAGGAGACGGTGCAGGAAAAGGAACCTGTATGGAAGAGCTTCCCAATCGATCCGGCGACCGGATGTCGTAAGGACCCGAACACGGGCGAGCTTCTCGATCCCGACACGGGAGATCCGATCACGGCAACGATGAAATCTATTGATTTTTAACGTGAATCTGTTAGAATGATAAAAGTTATTTGAATGAATTTGGAGGAATGGAAACATGTTGGAAGGTCAAAAGTGCTTGATCATCGGATCGGGGATCAGCGGAATCGGCGCAGCGCAGCTGCTGTCTCATTTTGGGGCGGAGATTACCTTATATGACAGCAATGAAAAGCTCATTCCCGCGGAGATTGAAAAAAAGCTCCCCGAGGGCGTAAAGGCAAGAGTGATCACGGGAGAACTTCCCGAGAACGTTGAGACGGAGACGCAGGCACTGATCTTAAGCCCTGGCGTTCCGACGGACATTCCTTTGGTGGTGCGCATGCGTGAACGCGGCGTTCAGGTGCTCGGCGAGATCGAGCTCGCGTTCCTTGCGGAAAAAGGAACAGTGGCTGCAGTGACCGGCACCAACGGTAAGACCACGACGACAACGCTGCTTGGCGACATCATGAAGGCATATCTCGGTGAGGAGAAGGCCTTCGTCGTTGGTAACATTGGTAATCCCTATACGCTGGAAGTGCTGAAGACCAGCGAGGATTCCGTGACGGTCGGTGAACTGAGTTCCTTCCAGTTAGAGACCATTCATACCTTCAGGCCTCACGTGTCTGCGATCCTGAACATTACGCCTGACCATTTGAATAGACATCATACGATGGAAGCATATATCGCGGCGAAGGAAGCCGTGGCCATGAACCAGACCAAGGAAGACGTATGTGTCTTAAATTATGAGAACGAGGAAACGAGAAAATTTGGCGACAGATGCCCC
>JAFPRF010000366.1 GCA_017400965.1 Lachnospiraceae bacterium | reverse complement strand
TTATTTAGAACTATAGTTACAAACTCCACAATTATACCCTTAATTATATGCTCTACAGGGGAAAATGTCTAGTAAATTTCATGCCATGGGAGACCCCGTAATGATTTTCCGCGCCTCCTCTTAAAAAACTGTTGAAATCTTCTGAAAAAATGGTATCATAGCAATATGATTTTTAAAACTAGGAGGAAAAAAAGATGCGCACAAAGATCAAAGAGCTATTCAGAAACACCTCTGAATATGCTTCCAAAGAAGTGACCATCTGTGCCTGGGTTCGTACCAATCGCGCACAGTCACAGTTTGGATTCCTGAACGTAAATGACGGCTCGTTTTTCGAGAATTTGCAGGTTGTTTACGAGAATGGACTTGAGAATTTTGACGCCATCTCCAAGATAAGAGTTGGGGCGAGCGTACAGGTTGTTGGAACGGTGGTGCTCACTCCGAATAATCAGCAGCCCTTCGAGGTAAAGGCTAGCGCAGTGACGCTCCTTGGCGACTGTCCTGAGGACTATCCCATCCAGCCCAAGCGTCACACCAGAGAGTTCCTTCGCACGGTGGCACATCTTCGTCCCCGTACGAACCTGTTTAACGCAGTCTTTCGCATCCGCAGCGTTGCAGCGATGGCGATCCACGAGTATTTCCAGAGCAATGGATATCTCTACGTGCATACGCCCCTGATCACCTGCGCGGACTGTGAAGGCTCCGATCAGATGTTTAAGGTAACGACGCTCAACATGAACGACCTTCCGTTGACTGAGGACGGCAAGGTAGATTTCAGCAAGGATCTGTTTGGAAAGCAGAGCTTCATCACCGGTTCCGGACAGCTCCAGGGCGAGACCTTCGCCATGGCCTTTGGCGACATCTACACCTTTGGTCCCACCTTCCGTACCGAGAATTCCAACACCCAGACCCATGCAAACGAGTTCTGGATGATCGAGCCTGAGATGGCCTTCTGCGACCTGAATGGTCTGATGGACATCGAGGAGGAAATGTTGAAGTTCGTCGTGAAATACGTCTGCGACAAGTGTCCTGAGGAGATCGCCTTCTGTGATAAGTTCGTCTCCAAGGGATTAAAGGAAAAGCTTGACGGCATTGTGAACGCTGAGTTCACCAGAATTACACACCACGACGTGATCGACCTCTTAAAGAAGGCTGACGTCAAGTGGGAGTTCCAGCCTGATTATGGCGAGGACATCGCGAAGGAGCATGAGAAATATATCGTAGATTACTTCCATGGCCCCGTGTTCGTAACCGATTGGCCGAAGGAGATCAAGGCTTACTACATGAAGGTAAACCCTGACAACAAGACCGTTGCGGCAGTAGACCTCCTCGTTCCTCAGGCAGGCGAGCTCATGGGCGGTAGCCAGAGAGAGGAAAACCTCGATAAGCTGATCGAGAGAATGAACGAGATGGGCGTTGACAAGGACGGCATTGACTGGTATCTCGACACCAGACGCTACGGCGGCTGCATCCACAGCGGCTTCGGCATGGGCTTCGAGCGCCTGATCATGTACCTGACCGGCGTGGAGAACATCCGCGACGTCATCCCTTATCCCAGAACACCTAAGAGTTGCGAATTCTAAATAATCTAAGCCAATTGGGGACGGTTCTTTCTGACTCGCCTAAAATGAGTCAGAAAGAACCGTCCCCATTGGCTTACTCTCTTATTTCAATGACATTCTTCAAAACATAATGGAAGGATGGCGCCGAAGCGTATTTGTTCTCGGCAAAGCCTTCTTTCAGGTCGATCACGTCGTCTGGATTCTCAGGATCCACGCCCACGTAATTTCCCTTAAAGACCATCACCTTTTCCTTCTTAAGTCGCTCAATGGCTTGATCCATGGCCTCCTGCGTGCCCTCAGAAACGATCAGGGTATTGAGATCAAGCATCTGCACCCATCCCTCATCAAAGCCCGCGCCCACGTCATAACCGTGCACGTTGCCCGCCACGTTCTTCTCGATCGGTTTCTCCGCGAGCACTGCCTCCACGGCGCTCAGTACGTAGTAAGACCAGTTGATCCGCGTGCTGACAAGAGAGGTCGTCGGCGCCACGTCGATCATGCTCTGGTTGTAACCCACGTGATACACGTGTTTGCCTTGCTCCGCCGCCTCTTCGCAGACAACGGCCGGCGCCATTGTGTCGCTGTGCTGCGAAATGATCACGCACCCGTCTTCGATCAGCGCTTCCGCGCATTTCTTCTCCAGTATGTAGCTCGTCCAGGTATTCGTATAGCGAACGATCATGGTCGCGGACGGTACGACGCTGCGCGCCCCCAAGAGAAACGCCGTGTAGCCGGAGATCACCTCCGCGTACGGGTACGCACCCACATAGCCAAGGACCGCTTCACTCTCCGTGATCACGCCCTCATCGATCATCTCTTTTAACTTCATGCCGGCAACGATGCCCGATACGTATCTGCCCTGATAAATCTCTCCCATAAAGGTGTGGTAATTCGGCAGCGGATCATAGTTCGCGTTATCGCAGGTTGCCTCGCAGAACTGCACCTCCGGGAATTCCGCCGCGAGTCGCTTTGCCGTCTCGCCGTAGCCGTAACTGGTGGCAATGATCATGCCACAGCCCTCGTCGATCAGCTCTCGCATCGCTTGCTCCGCTTTATCATCCGGGATGTTAAACTTCGCGGCCGTCGTCACCCTGCCGCCGAAATCATTCGCGTCCAGCTTTTTCTGCGCGCGGATAAAATTATAGGTGTACGGTGCGCTCTCGTCTCCGTCATAGACAAAGCCGACCTTGACCGTATTGTTTTCCTTTTCCTCGCTCCGATTCAGGATCCGGTATGCGGCAAAGATACAGATCACGGCGAGGGCGGTGATCACGGTCACAATTCTCATTCTTTTCATGACTCTTTGCCCTCCTCGTCTTCATAGATCCACTCAGGAAGCTCTATGTGGGTTCCGTACAGCGCATCCACGTCGATCTTCCCTTTCCTGATCAGTCGGAACAGGATGGTGATCATCTTCGGGTCAAACTGCTTTCCGCTGCAACGTCGTAGTTCGTCCAGAACAATATGGAAATCCAGTCGATCCCTGTACACACGGTTCGCGGTCATGGCGTCAAACGCATCCGCCACGCCAATGATCCTTCCGTAGATCGGGATCTCCTCTCCCTTCAGGCCCTGGGGATAACCCGTGCCGTCGTAATGCTCATGGTGATAAAGCGTACCTTCCACGGCATGCTCCACCAGCGTAAAGTCCTTAAGGATCTCCGCGCCGCGGGTTACGTGCGACTTCATGACGGAGTACTCCTTGTCATCCAGTCTGGCGGGCTTGTTCAGCACCCTGTCGGGAATGCCGATCTTACCGATGTCATGCAAAAGCGCCGCCTTGCGCAGGTTCTCGCACTCCTCGTCGCTAAAGCCCAGCTCCCGTGCGATGAGCACGCTGTAATCCGATACGCGTTGCGAGTGCTGGCTAGTATTTTCATCCTTTGCGTCCACCGTCTTTGCAATGGCGAGAATGGTTTCATTGCCCATCTTCACCTGGTTTTTCGCAAATTCCAGTTCCTTCTTTTGGAAGTTTAGGGTTCTTTGGATCTGGGTGCGAGCGATGAGCCAGGTCAGCCAGGCAACCGCCAGCATGGCAACCACCACCATGTAAATCTGGAAGGTAGCGGTGTTGTGGAACTCCTGCTCCTTTACCAGCGTGAAGACGCTCTCCTCCAGCACTTTCTCGCTCTTATTGTCAAGCACGCTAAAGTGGAAGGTATAGGTTCCCGCCGGAAGGTTCGTGTAAATGATGCTGGTCAGGCCGCTCTGCTTCGTCACGTTCGGCGCAGGCTCAAAGCCCTCAAGATAATAGCTAATGTTGGGATCATCCATCGTGTAATTGATGATCTCCGGGAAGATTTCCAGCTTTGCGACCTCGCTGCTAACATGGAATTCCTCGCCGCGCTCGATCTCATGCTCCTTGCCATCCAAAAAGATGGAGGAGATCTTCATGCGGTAGGACCGCCTCACAACACCGTAATCATGAATGTTAAAGCAGTACACGCCGTTGTCGCAGGACAGGTACATGTCCCCGTTCTTCTCCAGATAATCCCAGGAGTTCGCAGTCAGCGCAACGCTAAGCCCCCTCTTGGCATCAAGGAGCTCATAATCAATCTTTCCGTCTTGCCTAAACAGCTCGGCGCGCTCCGTCACGTAAATGCCGCCGCTGGAAAGGACAAACAGCTTGCCGTCCTCGAAAGCCCAAACGTCATAGTTGTTATAGTACGGGAAGTTTTCCAGGATGCTGATCTCGTCTTTCGAATCCATGTAGCAAAGGCCGTTACTGGTAACGATGTACGCGCCCCTCTGCACGGGATCCTGCACGATGCGCAAAATGACGTCAGAGCTAAGCCCGTTCTCTCTATTCAGATGCGAAATGGGCTTGCCCGGCTGGACCACCGCGATGCCGTCGCCATCCGTGCCGACCATGATGCGCCCGTCCGAAAGCTCCGTCAGGCAAAGGATCATGGATTTACTCAGGTTTTCATCATAGCGGATCTGCTTGACAAGCTCCTTGCCGCGGAAGAACCCAAGGCTCGTGTCGCAGGCTGCCGCGATCCTACCGTCGGAAAGCTCGATCACGACTCTCGCCCAGTCACCAAAGCCGTTACTTCCGTCGAAGGTCGTCACTTCACCGTATTCATCCACGCAAAGTACGCCCTTCCCGTAGGTACAGATCCAAAGATTGTTGCTCTTGTCGGGAAGAAGGCACCTGATACGCACGCCGGAGAGTAGCTCCGTCAGCTTATTGCTCTGGGAGCGGTTAAACATCGTGTCGATAATGTCGAGGCCCTCATCCGTTCCCACGTACAGGTTTTTCTGCCATTTGGTCACGGCGTTGACGACGCGCGCCTGCAGGTCAGCCGAGCGGTAAACGTCGGAAAAGGGTGATGCCGAAAGCTTCAAAAGACCCAGTCTCGAAGAGGAAAACCAAAGGTTTCCCTGATAATCCACCGTCATGTTGTCGATGGAATTCCGGAAATCGCCTAAGTTCAAAAGGCGGAACAACAGGCTGTCGTCGCGATACCCCACGCCCGTGTCAGAGCAGACGTAGATCATCTTATCGCCCCGGAAGCAAATCCGGTTAACGTGGTTTAACTCACGACAACGAAAGAAGCCCTGCTCCTCGAAGGTACCCTCGGAAACGTCGTACCAAAATACGCGGTTCGAAGAGGTTCCCACGTAAAGCATGCCGTCAGAGCGAAACTCCGCGCAGGTAAAGATCTCCTGCTCCGCGTTCAGACGAAGCCTTGCGATGATCTCCTCCCCCTGTAGCAAAAACAGATCGCCGTCATTGGTCACGGCCGCAACCATGTCGTTGGGACCGGCGCTGCTGCTGTGGGCATAAACGATCTCCGGGAACTCCTTGACGATGCTCATGCCGCCGTCCAGCGTCAAGATGCTCATGCTCGACGTCGTTCCCACGTAATACCTGCCTTCCGTGGACATGGTAATGCTGCGAACGGAATTGGCGGGCAAACCGGCATCCACGTCGATCACGTTGGCGATGCGCTCCTGAATGGCGATGGATACGCCGTTGTCATTCGTGCCGATCCAAAGTCTGCCTTCCTCGTCCACAAAAAGGCAGTTCACGTTCCTGACGGAATCATACTCTCCCATCAGTCGGAATTCGCTGCCGTTGTAGCGATACAATCCGGCATAGGTTCCCACCCAAAGAATGCCGTCATTGGTCTGAATGACGTCGTTGGCCTCACCGCAGGGAAGTCCGTTGTCACTGCTATAGATTGTCTGTATGTTATTGTTGTTGATGTCGTTGGAATTCGCGCGTGCCGTTCCGCTAGGAAGGAGCGACGCCGCAAGGATCGTCAGAAACAGCGCCAAGCCAGTATGCCTTGCGGTCTGGCCCTTCAGTCTTCTCCTGAAACGGAATAGCTGGATCATCAGATATAACAGAAATAGAGAGACTACCTTGTCCAAGAAGTCAACGTAAAACTCTCCCAGTGCCGTTGCAGCAATGGCGGGCACGTCCCTTTCGAGGAAGAACGTCACGACGCCGTCGCCCCACTTATTTCCCACCATGCTGTTCCCAAAAAGCAGATTGATGGGTACGGATACCGTCACTGAGATCAGCGTTACGATCACGCTGGCAGTCAAGGTGCCAAAAGGCGTTTCGAATAGTTTTTTTCTTGCACATATGCCAACGCTCAGACCGATGGCAATGCTTGCGAGCCCATAGACAAGGGACTGCGGGTCCTTCAGTCCATAGGCGACATTTCCGGTCAGTCCGACCACGGCGCCGCAGAAGGGGTCGCAGACGTACGCCGCGACCACCGTTCCCAGCGAATCGAACCAAACGGGCAGTTCAAAATGCTCGGCAAAGGTCTTGCCAAAATAATTCATCAGGATCATCATGATCACGAACATGACGATCTGATAATTTTTTCTTTCACTCATTGCTTCCCCACGTAAGAAATGCTTTTAAATCTTTATACCTTCAAATACCCCATTTTCTCCAGCGTATCCATGAACTTCTCACGGATCGCGGATTCATAATACGCGCCAAGCGGCTCCACGTTCGCCTTCGGGATAAAGCCGCCGGCCATGGACGCATGTCCGCCGCCGTTGCCCATGCCCTGCAGAGCGTCGCGGATCAGATACCCCGCGTGCACGTTGTCGATCTCCGAACGCACGGAGATCTTCAGGCCGTCCTCTCTCTCCGAGATCACGACAACCACCTCCACCTCATCCAGCGCCAGGATGAAGTCTGCCAGCGTTGCGATCAGGCCGTCCGGACAAGCGAAGGGCACCAGCGTGTAGCCAAAGCGCTCGTACACCTGGATGTGCTCGATGGCAGCACCGTATGCCTTCAGGTCACGGAATGCCATGGTGTTCTGCTCCAGGCGCGTGATCTTCGCCTTATTGTGCAGCGGGAACAGGAAACGCAGCGCCGCGATGTCGAGGTCAGTCACCCCGCGCGCAAACTGCGACGTATCCATCTTCAGGCCATAGAGCAGGGCCGACGCCACGTTCTCAGAGGGCGTTAAGTCCATCTCCTTATAGTACTGTGCGATCAGAGTCGCACAGGAACCCGTGATGCGAATGTCGCTGTAGAGATACTTCTCCTCCTTAAAGGTCGGATGGTGATCGATGCAGGCGATCTCGTCTCCCACGAAGTCCTGAATGTTGCCGCCGTTCTTCTGGCTGTCCACGCAGATGATGGGATCCGTCTCCTTCATGTCATGCTTGACGTCCTCGTAGGAATAGATCGTTATGTCAAATTCCTCCAGCATGCGCGAGGTGCTCAGCTTATCGATGCGGCCTGCGTAGCAAAGGATGGGATTGATCCCGAAATGCTCCAAAAGCTTTTGCAGTCCAAAGGCCGATCCGATGGCATCCGGATCCGGAAAATTATGGGTCTGAATGTAAATCTTGGGTCCACGTTCTTTGCAGAGATTGATTAAATCTTGTACCAAAACCGCAACCTCCTTTGTCTCATAAATTCACGAAGAGGGGTCTTGAGTATACCTCAAGGCCCCGCTCCATACAGGTCGTCTTACTTGTCCTTGATCATGCCGTGGAGGCTCTGCAGGGAGTGTACTTCGCCCTTGCCAGCCTTCTGCACGTAGAGGATTCCCTCTGCCGTAGCTCTTGCGGCTGCGATCGTCGTCATGTAAGGGATCTTACCCTTGATGGCTGCCTTACGCAGGTAGGAATCGTCATGCACGCTGTCTGCGCCGATGGGTGAGTTCACGATCAGGTCGATCTCGCCGTTGGTGATCATGTCGAGGATGTTCGGTCTGCCCTCGTAGAGCTTCTTCACCTTCTCAGCGGGGATGCCTGCTGCCGCGATCAGATCATAGGTGTTGCCGGTTGCAACGATCTTAAAGCCAGCCTCGTTAAAGAGCTTCGCCACGTCCACAACCTCAGCCTTGTCCTTGCGGTTTACGCTGATCAGAACGGTGCCGCCAAGAGGGAGCTTGGTCTGCGTTGCTTCCTGTGCCTTGAAGAAGGCCTCGCCGACGGACTTGGAAAGTCCAAGTACCTCACCTGTGGAACGCATCTCGGGTCCAAGGATGGGGTCAACCTCCGGGAACATGTTGAACGGGAATACTGCTTCCTTCACGCCGTAGTAAGGGATGTCCTGTTCTTTCAGTGCGGGCACGGGGGAAGGTCTGCCGGTGATCTCTTCCGTAATGACTTCCGTTGCGATGGGTACCATGCGGATGTTACATACCTTGGATACCAGCGGAACGGTACGGGATGCGCGAGGGTTCGCCTCGAGCACGTAAACCTTATCATTTTCGATCGCATACTGCATGTTCATAAGGCCGCGAACGTGCATCTCTTCTGCGATCTTTCTGGTGTATTCCTTAATGATCTCCACGTTCTTCTCGGAGATGTGCTTGGAAGGAATGATGCAAGCGGAGTCTCCGGAGTGTACGCCGGCGAGCTCGATGTGCTCCATAACTGCGGGCACAAATGCATGGGTGCCGTCGCTGATGGCGTCTGCCTCACACTCGGTTGCATGATTGAGGAACCTGTCGATCAGGATGGGTCTGTCAGGCGTTACGCCAACGGCTGCCTGCATGTAGCTGGTCAGGTTTGCGTCGTCGTATACGACCTCCATGCCGCGGCCGCCAAGGACGTAGGAAGGACGTACCATTACGGGGAAGCCAATCTTATGCGCTACCTCAAGTGCCTCTTCCACGGTGGTTGCCATGCCGGATTCAGGCATCGGGATCTCCAGCTTATCCATCATTGCACGGAACAGGTCTCTGTCCTCAGCGAGGTCGATGACTGCGGGAGAAGTACCAAGGATCTTCACGCCGTTCTTCTCCAGGTCAGATGCGAGGTTTAAGGGCGTCTGGCCGCCGAACTGTGCGATCACGCCCACGGGCTTTTCCTTCTTGTAGATGGAAAGCACGTCCTCCAGGGTCAGGGGCTCGAAGTAGAGCTTGTCGGAGGTGTCGTAGTCGGTGGATACGGTCTCAGGGTTGCAGTTTACGATAATGGTCTCAAAGCCGAGCTTCTTTAATGCCAGCGAAGCATGTACGCAGCAATAGTCAAACTCGATACCCTGTCCGATTCTGTTCGGGCCGCCGCCAAGGATCATTACCTTCGGCTTCTCGTCGCGGATGGGGTTCTTATCGGTTCCGTTGTAGGTGGAGAAGTAGTAAGCGCTGTCCTTTGTGCCGCTTACGTGTACGCCTTCCCAGGTTTCCTCTACGCCAAGCTCGATTCTCTTATTGCGGATGTCTGCCTCGGGAATGCCAAGGAGGATGCTCAGGTACTTATCAGAGAAGCCGTCCTTCTTTGCCCGGATCAGCGCTGCGTCCGCGGGAAGGCTGCCCTTACCTGCAGAAAGTGCCTCTTCCTCTTCCACGAGCTCCTTCATCTGCTCGATGAAATACTTCTTTACGTGGGTGATCTCATGGAGCTCGTCCACGGTCGCGCCCTTCTTCAGTGCCTCATACATGGCGAAGTGACGCTCGCTGGAAGGCGTTGCCAGCATGTTGAGGAGCTGATCCTTCGTCTTTGCCTCTAACTTTGCGATGTGGCCAAGGCCGTAACGACCGGTCTCAAGGCTACGGATCGCCTTCTGGAAGGCTTCCTTGTAGTTCTTACCGATGCTCATGACTTCGCCTACGGCGCGCATCTGGGTGCCGAGCTTATCCTCAACGCCCTTGAACTTTTCAAATGCCCAACGGGCAAACTTGATCACGACGTAATCTCCGTCGGGTACGTACTTATCGAGAGTGCCGTACTTTCCGCAAGGGATCTCG
>JAFPRF010000365.1 GCA_017400965.1 Lachnospiraceae bacterium | reverse complement strand
GTCTTCGCGATCGATCGCGCGGGTCTCGTTGGAAGCGACGGTGAGACGCACCAGGGAATCTTTGACCTGACTTATCTTTCTGGCATTCCCAACATGCATTTGCTGGCACCGAAGAACAAGTGGGAGCTGGCCGACATGTTGTCCTTTGCCATGAATTTCAATGGACCGATCGCGATCCGTTACCCCAGAGGCACGGCGTATACGGGCCTGGAGGAGCACAGAGCGCCCATCGAGCTTGGCAAGGCAGAATGGATCTATAGAGAAAGCGACGTTGCATTATTTGCCGTTGGCAGCATGGTGGAAGAGGCCGTGAAGGTGCGAGAGCTTCTGAAAGCGCAGGGCAAGAAGGCGAGCATTGTCAACGCACGCTTTATAAAGCCCTTCGATGAGGAGACGTTGCTTGATGCGGCAAAGGACCATTCGCTGATCGTGACCATGGAAGAGAACGTCTTTACGGGCGGCTTTGGCGAGAAGGTCTTAGAGACCGCGAACCGTAGGCGACTTACGAATCAGATTTTGAATATTGCATTGCCAGATTCCTACGTGGAGCACGGCAACGTGGAGCTTTTGAAGCAGCATTTAGGCATCGATCCTGAGGGGATCGTGCAGAAGATATTGGAGGCGCTGTAAGATGAAGGAACGACTGGACGTCATCCTTGTGGAACAGGGCTATGCGCCTTCGAGGGAGAAGGCCAAGGCCATTATCATGTCCGGCAACGTCTACGTGAACGGACAGAAAGAGGATAAGGCAGGAACGACCTTTGACCTGAGTAAATGTAAACTAGAGGTACGCGGCAGCCAGCTGAAGTACGTCAGCCGCGGCGGTCTGAAGCTGGAAAAGGCCATGCAGACCTGGGAATTTCCTCTCGAGGGAAAGATTTGCATGGACGTGGGCGCATCCACCGGCGGATTTACGGACTGCATGTTGCAAAATGGCGCACAGAAGGTGTATTCCGTGGACGTGGGTCATGGACAGCTGGACTGGAAGCTTCGAAATGACGAACGCGTGGTCTGCATGGAGCAGACGAACTTCCGTTATCTGAAACCGGAGGACATTGCGGATCGCATGGATTTTGTCAGCGTGGACGTGAGCTTTATCTCTCTGACGAAGATTCTGATCCCGGCGCGCAATTTATTAAGTCTCGGCGGTGAAATGGTCTGCCTGATCAAACCGCAGTTTGAGGCGGGACGCGAAAAGGTTGGAAAGAACGGTGTGGTGCGAGAGCTTTCCACTCACCGTGAGGTTATCGAGAAGGTCATTGATTTCGCCAATCTGGTTGGATTTTCAGTCATGGGTCTGACCTATTCCCCCATCAAGGGACCCGAGGGAAACATTGAGTATCTGGTGTATCTCAAAAAAGAAAACGAGCCTTCGCAGGAACAATTTGAGCTCACCGAGCGTGAGGCGGAGGATCGCCTGTCAGAGATCATTTCCGAAAAGAGCGGTCTGTCTCATTCGGAAAAGTGGGACCAGATCATCACAAACATTGTAGAGAATTCGCATACCCTTTGACAAAAGGAGCCATCATGAGCAAACGATTTTTGATCTATGTCAATCAATTCAAGGATCAAGAACTGAAGACGACAAAACGCATCGAAGAGTACCTGAAAAATCACGGACAGGAGGTCTGCCTGCTGAAAGTAGAGAAGGACTGGAAGCAGGGCGAGTACAGCGCACCGGACTTTCCAAAGGACGTGGACGTGATGTTGGTACTTGGCGGCGACGGAACCGTTTTGCAGGCGGCGCGGGAGACCATTCATTCCAGAATTCCGCTGATCGGCGTGAATTTGGGAAGCCTTGGTTTCATGACGCAGATCGAGCCCACCGGGATCGAGGTTGCCTTGGATCGACTGATCGATGGCGACTACCGCGAGGAGAGCAGAATGCTGTTGCAGGGTAAGGCAAGCCTTCAGGGCGGCGTTACCAAGGAAGGGCTCGCACTCAATGACATCGTCATCACAAGAAGCGGCGCGCTTCGCGTGATCCTGCTTCGCATTTACGTAAATGGCTCTTTCTTACATGAATATCAAGCCGACGGCATGATCATCACGACTCCGACGGGTTCAACGGGTTATAATCTTTCCGCGGGTGGTCCTTTGGTGGAGCCCGGTGCGAAGCTCCTTATGCTGACGCCAATTTGCCCGCACTCATTAAATCACAGAAGCATTATCCTTTCCTCCGAGGACGAGATCGAGATCGAGATTCCGCTAGGCAAAGAGGGCAAGGAGCAAAAGGTGGAGGCAAGCCTTGACGGCGGCAATTCCTTTACCATGGTGACGGGAGACCGCATCACCATCAAGAAGAGCCAGGAGAGCGCAAGATTCCTTCAGCTGAGCAGCGTAAGCTTCCTTGAGACGCTACATCAGAAAATGAAGGATTAAGAATGGGATTTGAGGGACGGGGACATGAAAAAGATTCGGCAACATAAGATTTTAGAGATCATCGAAAAATACGTCGTGGAAACGCAGGAGCAGCTCCGTGATTATCTCGAGCAGGAAGGCATTTTGGTGACGCAGGCGACGCTCTCTCGTGACATTCGGGAGTTAAAGCTTTCCAAGCTTTCCACCGGCGACATGCCGGGCGGGAGACAGCGCTACGTAGCCTTTCACAGAGAGTCTGGCGATCATGAAAATGAAAAGCTCGTGCGTGTCCTTAAGGACGGTTTTGTTTCCATGGACATGGCACAAAACATCCTTGTGGTAAAGACGGTATCCGGC
>JAFPRF010000364.1 GCA_017400965.1 Lachnospiraceae bacterium | reverse complement strand
TGGGCGGCGGCGTCTACGGTAAGTCCATCACGGATCCCTGCCTTGGCTGGGCCGATTCCGAGCGTCTCATCTGCGAGATCGCTGAGTTCGAGTAATTACGAATTTGAATAAAAAAGGCACCAGAAAACCCCGAACCGTTCGCGGCTCGGGGTCTTTTATTGGTTTTCTTTAGTTCATGCCAAGAAGCTTCTTTACGCTCACAAGCTTTACGCACAGAACGAACAGGTCCGTTGCCTGCGCCATCTCCTCGGGAGTCGGGAAGGAAGGAGCGATGCGAATGTTGCTGTCCTTGGGATCCTTGCCGTAAGGGAAGGTTGCGCCGGCGCTGGTTAATACCACGCCTGCTTCCTTACACTTTGCAACGATCTCCTTCGCGCAGCCCTCCATTGCGTCAAAGGAAATGAAGTAGCCGCCGTTGGGCTTGGTCCAGGTACCGATGCCAAGACCGGTGAGTTCTTCGCCTAGCACCTGCAGCACTGCCTCGAACTTCGGGCGAAGGATCTGCGCGTGCCTCGTCATCTGCGCCTTAACGCCCTGAATGTCCTTGAAGTAATTTACGTGAAGCAGTTGGTTGATCTTATCGTAACCGATCGTCTGGATCGTCATGGACTTTCTAACGAAATCGAGGTTTGCCTTGGAGGAAGCCATGGCTGCGATGCCGGCGCCTGCAAAGCTGATCTTGGAAGTGGAAGCAAACTCGTAAACCATGTCGGGGTTGCCAGCCTTCTCGCACTCGCCAAGGATCTCGAGCAGTTTGTCGCTGCGATCCTCGTAAAGGTCATGTACTGCGTAAGCGTTGTCCCAGAAGATCCTAAAGTCCTTTGCAGCGGGCTTTAATGCCGCGAAACGCTTTACGGTCTCGTCGGAATAGGTGTAACCCTGAGGGTTGGAGTACTTCGGCACGCACCAAATGCCCTTTACGGCAGGGTCATTATTTACGTAGGACTCCACCTGATCCATGTCGGGACCCTGAGGCGTCATGGGGATGGTGATCATCTCAATGCCAAAGTGCTGCGTGATCGCGAAATGTCTGTCATAGCCGGGCGCAGGGCAGAGGAACTTGATCTTCTCCTGCTTGCACCAAGGCTCGCAGCCAAGCACGCCGTGGGTCATGGAACGGGAAATGGTATCATACATGATGGGCAGGCTCGCGTTACCGCAGACGATCACGTTCTCCGGATTTACGCCCATGATGTCCGCCATGAGCTTCTTTGCCTCAGGAATGCCGTCGAGCATGCCGTAGTTACGGGTGTCAAGGCCAGCCTGCGTCTTCATGCAGCTCTTGGAATCCAGTGCATCCAAAAGGCCCATGCCCATCTCCAGCTGTGCCACGGAGGGCTTTCCGCGGGACATGTCAAGCTTCAGACCCTTTTCCTTCACGATGTCAAAGGCGCGCTCCAGCTCGTCATTTAAGTTCAACAGTTCCTCCCTGCTCAATTCCTGATATGCTCTCATTTGAATACTCCTTAAGATCATTTTGGATTATCGTATACAATCATACATCTCGAATATCATACTATAGGATTTTCATTTCCACAAGAGGGAATTTTGATTTTTTTTGTATTCCTTGACGAACAAAGGGGCTGGCCTTTGGGCCAACCCCTTTGAATAAACTCTTATGAAATTTTGGTATTACTTAGATCGCTCTGGTATGGCTCTACTTCGCATAATCGATCACGCGACTCTCGCGGATAACGTTGACTTTGATCTGTCCAGGATATTCCATCTCGGTCTCGATCTTCTTGGAAATGTCACGCGCCATCAGCACCATGTCGGCGTCGGATACCTGCTCAGGTACAACCATTACGCGAACTTCACGACCTGCCTGAATTGCAAAAGATTTTTCTACACCCTTGAAATTGTTTGTGATATCTTCTAATTGCTTTAGTCTGCTGGTATAGGTCTCCAGCGTTTCTCTTCTCGCCCCAGGTCTTGCAGCGGATATTGTATCAGCAGCTTGTACAATACATGCAATGAGGCTCGTAGGCTCCACGTCTCCGTGGTGAGATTCCACTGCGTTGATGACAATGGCATTCTCCTTGTACTTCCTACAAAGTTCGGCACCCAACTGTACGTGGGAACCTTCCATCTCACGATCGATGGATTTTCCGATGTCATGAAGAAGTCCAGCTCTCTTTGCCAGTCTTACGTCAAGCCCCATTTCTGCGGCAAGCAGTCCGGAGAGGTGAGCCACCTCGATGGAATGCTTCAAGACGTTCTGACCGTAGCTGGTCCTGAATTTCATCTTGCCCAGAAGTCTTACCAGTTCGGGATGGATGCCATGCACGCCAACTTCGAGCAGTGCGGCCTCGCCCTCTTCCTTGATCATGACTTCTACTTCCTTCTGCGCCTTCTCAACGGTCTCCTCGATCCTAGCGGGATGGATTCGTCCGTCAACGATCAGCTTCTCCAGCGCAATTCTCGCTACCTCACGACGGATCGGATCAAATCCGGAGAGCACCACTGCTTCAGGCGTATCGTCGATGATCAGATCGACGCCCGTCATGGTCTCCAAGGTACGGATGTTTCGACCCTCACGGCCGATGATCCTTCCCTTCATCTCATCGCTAGGCAACTGTACGACGGAAATCGTAGTCTCAGAGACGTAATCTGCTGCACATCTCTGGATTGCATTCACTACGTAATCCTTCGCCTTCTTGTCTGCTTCTTCCTTGGCCCGACTCTCCATTTCCTTGATCATCACGGCCGTTTCGTGCTTCACTTCATCTTCAACAATTTTCAATAAGTAGTCTTTTGCTTGTTCAGTCGTTAAGCCGGAAATTCGCTCCAGTTCCTGTAAGCGCTGCTCATTCAGCTTGGAAATCTCAGCCTTCATCTTATTCAGGTTTTCTTCCTTCGCCGTCAAACTTTGCTCGCGCTTCTCAAGCGTATCTGCCTTTTTATCGATGTTCTCTTCCTTTTGCTGTAGCCTTCTCTCGGTCTTTTGCACTTCAGCTCTGCGTTCCTTGATCTCCTTGTCGAGCTCATTCTTATTACGAATGGACTCTTCCTTGACCTCGAGGAGCGCCTCACGCTTCTTTGCTTCCGCTGTTTTCAAAGCTTCATCGATAATGCTTCTCGCCTTATCTTCTGCCTTACCAATGGTCTCTTCCGTCTTTTTCTTATTGTTGGAAGAACCAAGGATCCAAAACAATGCTGCGGTTACGGCTACTGCTACCAGAAGAATCATCACCCATACAAAATCAGGCATTTCTGGAGCACCTCCTTATGAAATTTTCATAGTTCACAAGCAATTCACAACACTTCAATGATAAACTGATTTGACGTTGATGTCAAGTAAAAGAATGAAAAATTGCGTTTCGAATACTATCTGCCGAAAAGCCTTTTCTCATAAGGAAAGCATATTCCCGATTCTGCTCGGCGGGGCTTGCGTTTTCCGGGTCAAACCCTCTTTTTCGGAAGAGATCGCGGATCATTTTGGCCTCGTCCTGACAGCCTCCTGCGTTCTCCCATTCGATAAAAGCGCGCTCCAAAACGTCGCCAGAAATTCCCTTGGCGCGCAGGTCCTGCTCGATGCGAAGACGGCTCCGGTCGTCCTGATGACAGGTGATGTAATCCACGGCATACCGAAGGTCATCCGTATAATGAAAGGAAGCGACGTAATCCAGCGCTTCCTGCGCGATCTCCGGCGGATACCCGCCCTCCAAAAGCTTTGCGCGAAGCTTCGCCGTCGTATAGTCCTTCTTTAGGAGCAGGTTCATGGCACGGAGCTTTGCCCTCTTTGGAAGGATCACCGTGCGGATCTCCTCATAGTCTTCCTGCGACAGTTCCTCTCCCACCTGCAGGTGAAAATGACGAAGTTCGCCCTTGTATAACACAAAGGCGAACTCTCCGTCTATCATTACCTTGCTGCGGGATTTCGTTAATTCTTCCAATCCCGTAATGATCATTTGTCTTCCTCAGGCAGTCCGTCAGAGCCGTCTGCCGCTCCCTCACCGTTTAATCCAAAGTGCGCGCGGATCTTTGCTTCGATCTCGTCGCATACGGCGGGGTTGTCCTTCAGATACTGCTTTGCGTTTTCGCGTCCCTGGCCGATCTTATCGCCCTGGTAAGCATACCATGCACCGGACTTGTTCACGATGTTCACGGATGCGGCGAGATCAAGGATGTCGCCGGCCGTGGAAATGCCCTCGCCGAACATGATGTCAAACTCTGCCTCCTTGAAGGGCGGAGCCACCTTATTCTTTACAACCTTAACGCGGGTACGGTTACCGATCACGTCGCCGCCCTGCTTTAAGGACTCGATGCGGCGCACGTCCAAACGAACGGAAGCATAGAACTTCAGCGCACGTCCGCCGGTCGTCGTCTCGGGGTTGCCGAACATCACGCCGATCTTCTCACGCAGCTGGTTGATAAATACGACCGTACAGTTGGACTTACTGATCACGGCAGTCAGCTTACGCAACGCCTGGCTCATCAGTCTCGCCTGCAGGCCCACGTGGCTGTCGCCCATGTCGCCGTCGATCTCTGCCTTGGGCACCAAAGCCGCTACGGAGTCTACGACAACGATGTCCATTGCGCCGGAGCGCACCATCGTCTCCGTGATCTCCATGGCCTGCTCGCCGTTGTCCGGTTGGGAAATGTACAGGTCATCAATGTTCACGCCAATATTCTTTGCATAGACGGGATCCAGCGCATGCTCCGCGTCGATAAAGCCCGCGATGCCGCCGCGCTTTTGCACCTCTGCGATCATGTGCAGGGTGACCGTCGTCTTACCACTGGATTCAGGTCCGTAGATCTCAATGATCCTTCCCTTAGGGATGCCGCCCAGGCCCAGAGCAATGTCAAGGCTTAAGGATCCCGTGGGGATCGTCTCCACGTTCATCTTCGCAGAAGGATCTCCGAGACGCATCACCGTTCCCTTGCCGTACTGCTTTTCGATCTGACTGAGGGCCGCGTCAAGGGCTTTCAGCTTCTCTTCCTTGTTCACGTTTCTCTCTTCAGAAACTGCATCTACCTTTTTTCCGGTCTTTTCCATTTTTTCTTGTCTGCCAAGGTCTTCACCTGCCTTGGCTTTTCCCCTCTCTTTGCCTTCCGGCAATTCTTTTTGGGAACAAATGTTCGTTATTGTCATAATAAAACATTTGTTCGATTTTGTCAATCTTTTTTTGTTCCGAATTCTTAATACAGTTTTACAATAACACGTTTACTGTCCTTTAAACCTCCCTCATCCGCATTCCTCCCATCTTTTTTTCACTTTTTTCAAAAATTCTGAAACCTTTGGCGAAATGCCAGACTGCGGGAGCGCCAGAAAAACGCTTTTCGCATAGATTTATCGCTCCGGCCATGATGGCCTGCGACTCTCATTTCAGATAACAAAAATGTACCACGTTCCCCGCGTTTTCGCAAGGTTCGTGGTACATTTTATAATTATTTAAGCATTTCCTTACTTAAGTACTCCAAGATGCAGCTTCTTCCGAGCATCAGCGCCGCAACCACGCTAGACCTGCGGATCTTGTCCCTCGTGCCCTTGAAATGGCATTCTTTGACGGTAATCTTTCCCTTTACGTTACAGCTGACGTAAACGAGTCCCACTGGCTTTTCCTTCGTGCCGCCGTCCGGGCCTGCGATGCCGGTCACGGCCAGTCCCACGTCCGTCTTGGTCTCCAGAAGGAGTCCCTTTACCATCTCGCTCGCCGTCTGCTCGCTGACCGCGCCGTACTTTTGCAGCGTGCTCTTCTTCACGCCCAGCAGCTTTCTCTTTGCCTTGTTCGAATAGGTCACAAAGCCTGCCTTGTATAGTTCGGAGATGCCCGGCACGTTGATCAGCGTTGCTGAAACCAGACCGCCCGTGCAGGACTCCGCACAGCTGATGGTCAGCCCGGCGCTCGTAAGGAGATCTGCCAGCGCCTTCTCTAGCGTGACGCCGTCGTCCGTCGAATAAATGTCATTGCCAAAGCGGGACTTCAGTTCCTTCACCACGGGTTTGATCAGCTTCGAAGCTTCCTTTTCCGTGTCCGCCTTTGCCGTTACGCGCACATGCACCTCACCCGTCTTCGCGTAGGTCGCGATCGTGGGATTGGTCTGCTTGTCGATGAGGTCGCGCAGCTGTTCCTCCACCTTGCTCTCCGAAAGCCCGCAGGTCTTTACGGTCTGGGACAGGATCACGCAGGGCGAGAATGCCTTGAGGTAAGGCACCGCGCTCTCCTCGAACATAAGCTCCAGCTCCCCGGGAGGTCCCGGCAGTAAGATAAACTTATTCTTCTTCGTCTCCACGGCCATGCCAGGGGCAGTGCCGTTGTGATTTTCAAATACGATGCAGCCCTCCGGGAGCATCGCTTGCTTCCAGTTATTGTCGGTGGGCTTCATGTTCCGGCTTGCAAAATAGTCCGCGATCGCCTTCTTGCTTGGCTCATCCATGTAGAGCTTTTTGCCGCAAAACTCTGCCACTGTCTCCTTCGTCAGGTCATCCTGCGTCGGTCCAAGACCGCCCGAAAGCAAGATCACCTCCGCGCGCTTTGCCGCGATCTGCAGTACCTCCAAAAGACGCTCCTTATTGTCTCCCACCACCGTCTGATAATAGCAGGAAATCCCCAGCGCCGCGAGCTTTTCCGACAGATATGCCGCGTTCGTGTTGATAATGTTTCCAAGTAACAGTTCCGTTCCCACGCAAATAATTTCCGCAGTCATGTCTTCCTCCGGGCCATCGCCCCTAAACTACTTCGTATCCTTCATGACGTCCTTGTTCTTCCAAACGTAATCCACTAAAGAGATCAGGGTCAGCGCCAGCGCGATGATCATGATAATGGTCGTCAGGATGCCAAAGACGTTGTTGCCTAAGTTTGCAAATACGGGAATGTCCTCCACCAGCATCATGCCGATCATGATCATCTGGAAGGTGGTCTTAAACTTTCCCCAATAGCTAGCCGCGATGACAACGCCCTTGTCGGACGCGATCAGACGGAATCCGCTGATGATGAATTCCCTGCTGATGATCAGCACGACGATCCAGGAAGGGATCCTTCCCATCTCCACGAGCACGATCATGGCGGCGCACACAAGGAGCTTGTCCGCCAGGGGATCCATAAACTTTCCAAAATTCGTTACCAGATTATACTTTCTCGCGATCTTTCCGTCCAGCGTGTCCGTCAGGCAGGCGATGATAAAGATGGCCAGTGCGATCCATTCCGGAACGTACGGCTCCTCTCCAAAAATCCCCTGAAACCAGCCCCAGCCCTGGGCGCTTCCCAAAAGGAGCACCACGAACGGCAGGATCAAAATCACGCGAAAGATCGTTAATTTATTGGGCAGATTCATTTTCTGTTTTTTCACTGCTTCAGTCATGATAGATTTCTCCGATCAGATCATATTCATTGGCGTCGGTCACGAGTACCTTCACCAGATCCCCGGTCATGAGGCTGGCCGTGGTATTTAAGAACAAATAACCGTCAACGTTCGGCGCGTCGCGATAGGTTCTGGCAACGTACGTATCCTCGTCCGCCACCTTGCCCTCGATCATGACGACAAGAATGCGTCCCGCCATGTCCTGCGCCTTCTCAAAGGCGATCTCCTGCTGCAGCTCCATGAGCTCGTCGCGCCTTTGGTTCTTCACCTCGTCTTCGATCTGGTCCTCCATGACGGCTGCTGCCGTGTCCTCCTCCTGCGAATAGGGAAAGACGCCAAGGCGGTCAAATTCCATCTCGTTGACAAAGCGGTAAAGCTCCTCAAAATCCTCCTGCGTCTCGCCGGGAAATCCGCTGATCAGCGTGGTCCGCAGGCAAATGTCAGGGATCCGCTCGCGCAATTTTCCGATCACCGCGCGAAGCGATGCCTGGTCCGTCTTGCGGCCCATGCGCTTTAGCACGGCGTCAGACGCGTGCTGGATGGGGATGTCGAGGTAATGGCAAACCTTCGGCTGCGTGGCGATCACCTCGATGAGCTCGTCCGTGATCTCCTCCGGATAACAGTATAAAATGCGGATCCAATAGATCCCCGAAACCTTTGCAAGATTTTTTAAGAGCTCCGGCAGGCTCTTCTTGCCGTACAGGTCCACGCCGTAGAGCGTCGTCTCCTGCGCGACCAGGATCAGTTCCTTCACGCCCTTGTCCGCCAATTCCTTCGCCTGCGCAAGGAGCGTTTCCATCGGAATGCTCCGGTATTTGCCGCGCACCTTCGGGATGATGCAGTAGGTGCAATGCTTGTCGCACCCCTCCGCGATCTTTAGGTACGCGAAGT
>JAFPRF010000053.1 GCA_017400965.1 Lachnospiraceae bacterium | reverse complement strand
GTGAAGCTTTGTCTCGCCCGTAACGCTTCCCTTCTCATCCAGGAAGCTCGCCTTGTCGCCCACGGCGATCACGTATCCGCCGTCCTGCCTTGCAAGGAGCTTCGGGAAGCTTTCCATCTCGTTAAACGCATTATCCAAGGAAATCTCACGAGGAGTGCTTCCCATGGAGGCATATTCCAGGATCGTCGCCGCATCTCCAATGCACAGCACGGCCAGTCCGTTCTCGTCCCTTGCGGCAAAGTCTCTTACATACCCGTCCTTTACATTGCAATAGGATCCAACATTCCCGTCGTCATAGGGCTGAAAGAAAAAGCGATATTCATTTTCACCCTGCGCGTTCGCGCCGAACACGTAATAGAAAAACCCGTTCTCCGCGTAGCACATCGCGTACGTATTCGCGCCGTCCATCATCTGGCGTGAAACCGTCGTCCTGTCATAGGTCGGGGCGCTACTCACCCTGCCCGTCTGCGGCTGTGTTTGATTATCCGCCACTTCCGGCTTCTTGCCGCACCCCGCAATGAGGAGCGTCAGCATCGTTAGATATATAAATAGCTTCTTCATAACGAATACTCCCAGATATTTCTTCTTGATTCATTTTGTATTTACATTTTACCACTCGCCTCTTCTTTGTGCAATTAAGTGTACAAAAAAGGAACCAATCTCTCGGTTCCTTCAAGCAGCGCTACAAGGATTCGAACCTTGAAATGACGGAGTCAGAGTCCAAAGCCGAAAAACAGAAAAGTATTTGAAAATACAATGGTTTCCAGCCTTGGACTCCGTTCACGTTACCTAAAGATTTACTTATCCTTTTACATGTCATTGTATGTTTTCATGCAACCATAATCCGACGCGATTTTTTAAGTGATCCACCAATGCATCCCGTGTAATGCCACCGCCTAAATACTCTCTCAGTTCCCCGTACAGAATGTTCCGCAATTCCTTTGGCATCGGCTTTTGCGGGGTCGAGTGTTCCAGGAGGTCATAAAAAATCTGCTCGTCCCTTTCATAATCAAGATTTTCCGGAATCTTAATATACGAATAACCGGACTTGTAAATTTTCGTTCCACCGTCCATTCCACGTATCTGATCCTTTAGTACGTCCTTTCTGACGCTAAATCTAAAGTTAAGGTTTTTGCTTGCAAGCTTCTGCACTTCTTCTGATAAAAGGTACTTCAGAAAAGCCAATGCGGCCGCTTTTTCCTTGACGCCGGCCGTGTTCCTTACGGTCAGGGGAGAAATGGAACACAGATAATGTCCGCTTCCCTCATTTGAAGGATATCCCGCAAAGTACGCATCTTCCCCGTAAAACAGTCGGAACGCTTCCAAATCCTCCGGTTTTGTGATTGCCACGCGGTGGCAAAGCACACCGCCCTCCGGCCAAAGCATTTCGTCCTCCGGCCAAAGCTCGTCACTTGTGTAATACTTTTCCGCCAGATCCAAAAGCTCCTGAAATTCCCTTGTCTCAAAACTTTCGCCTCCAAGCTCGGAACTCAGGAAGTAATTATCTTCCATGCCGTGATTCAGGATGTCGGAAAACAGTGATAAACCGCGATCTCCGGGCTGGTAATCCGCGATGGCGCTGACGGGCTTTTCCCTGACGAGGCTTAGGAACTCCTCATAGTCCCAGTGCCCCGACTTCTTCGCCTTTGTTATGACGGTTTGAATCCAGAAATTGCTTACGACTCCGTACAGCCGTCCGTTGATCTCCCCGGCCTTCATGGCGTCTTCCACCAGTTCCCCGTCCAATCCAAGCTGGGTAAACAGGTTGTCAAGCGGCATCCAAAGCTTTTCCTGCTCCTCAAATCCCGTAAGGTACGTGTCGATCAGTATGGGGCCATCCCCAGCGATCAGCTTTGTCAGCAGCAACTTTTCGTCGTAGTCATCCCTCACGGAAACATGATACGTGGGAAACCTTTTGTTAAATTCGTTGGCAGCGCTTTGGTATACTTCCTTCATGTTGGGCGAAACGGCAAGCTCAACCTCCGTGATCTCCCGTTTTTCGCCCGTTTCCTCTAAAGAAACGTACCAGTACGTGCCGTCGCTTTCGTAGATCACCTGGATCCGGCCATCCTTTGTCTGCTGCAGTTCATGCACATAACTGACGCTGATCCCGTGTTTTGACCATACGTACAGTTCTTCTTCCATTTCGCCCGCCGTGCGGTAGATTCCCTTGCCGTTCGCCGTTAAGACGACTCCCTCCTTTGGCATGGCAAAGAACCATTCCTGGTTTTCGTCCGTCACGGGAATTTCCGTCAAGGTTTTCACGCCGCCTTCGTCCGCGTCCCAGCGAAGAAGGTAATGCCGGTCTTCCGGCATTACCCTGCCCAAATGATATGTTCTTGTAAGAAGTACCACATTCCCTTCCGTATCAAAGGATAACTCTGGCGCCCACAGTCCTTCGTCCTGCCACTCAAACAACATGTTTCCAACTTCGTCCATAACGCAGTATTGCCAGGGAATGACTTCGTCGTTTGGATCCTTAGTCAACATGTTTGTTATTAAGTGAATGCGTCCGTCCGAGTCTTTTTTGCACCTGTCCGCAAACTGATACCTAATTTCATCATTGACAAGGAATTTCACTTCCGTTTCCCGTATGTTCTGCATCGTTTCGTCCGTTTCCAAAAAGCTTAGCCTGTGACTTCCGTCGTCAACTGGCTCCGCCACAAAAAGAAGCACATCATTTGATCCCCAGACGGATCCAATCTTCAGTACATTCATCTTTTTACCGTCCAGATACATGCATTTTTCCCTGATGTCATCTCCGGAATCCCTAGCAACGTACAATTCGTACCAGCTTTTTTCCAAGGCGTCATATATGTGTCCCCCGCAGTAAACGCCCTGAGACTTTCCAATGGCGCTACCCACCGGCCAGACGTATTTCTCGCCATCCGCCTTGTCATCCGCCGAGATTATTAGCGAACGCCTAGCCACTGCCATGTAAGCATCCAGCGTGTTATCCATGGCCGCATTGCTAACTTCCTCAAGGATCTCAAACTCTTCCAGGGATTCTTCCGCCACGTTCACGCCGGGTGCAAGCGGATCCTTTTCAGCCTTTGGCGTCTTTTGGCATCCCGCCAGCAGAAACAAAACCATTGCCAACCATATGATAAATCTTAAATCAAGCCTTTTTTTCACGGACTGACTCCTCTGCACACATCAATTTCTTTAATCCCAGGGTTCATTTGTATTTGTTGCATCATGATGCAGATAACTGTGCGTATGAAGCGATCCCGCTTGTAATGCATGGCAATAACTGCATTTGACTTCGCAGTACTCATAATATTTGGTTCGACTACAGTTTACATATCCACCTAATGCTTCTATGTAATGCATGTGCGGTCCAAAAAGTTCACTATACCCAGCACCTAGTCTCTGATGATCCTCATATACATGCTCATTTATTGGTGAATACGGGCACCAGTCGTCTGCCGCCATCACACGGTTTGAACAAAAGCCGCCCAAAACTATCACCATGGTCAATAGAATTGCTGAATAAACCTTCTTCAATCTCTTCATTCTATACCTCCTGTTCTTTTCTTTGATTAATCACTGTAATTATGCTCAAATAACAAGTAAAATTGGCTATTTCAGTACCATCATTCCCATCAAGGACATGTTTTAGTAATGTCGGATACGGTGTACGAAATGCCGTTAATCGACAATGTCACATGCATGGTATAGGTTTGCCAATGCGACACATTAGCGGTATCGCTAAAATCCATTATTCCGCTATCCGTCAGATTCGTCCATTGCTTCACAACGGTATTCCCGCGTTTTAAAGTAATTGATGCAGTTATTGAATCCGTCGCATACGGGGCATATACCTCTAGCGAACAAGTTGCCGTTGTTCCGCTAAAACTTAATCCCGGCGAAACAATGGCACCTGACTTGGTAGCTGCCTTAGCAGGGAAACTCATCGCAAGTACAATTACAAATGCAGATACCACAGCAATTATTTTCCGCATAATTCATCCCTCCTTTCCTCGATTTGTAATTAAGGTGTTCGCGAAACAAATAAAGTTGCATAGTTTGAGGTGATTTCTAAAGTTTTCTTCAGTTAAGAACCTCATATCTTTAGAAAACTTTCTGCAAAATGCTTCGCTTTTACCCCTTTACAATATATGACGAATTGGGAAAGGCAAAAGGGACAATTCATGAAAAAAATCATCAAATAATTTCTGGGAAAATACACAAAACAGATTATGGCTTCAATTCAATTTTCTCGGCTAACTCTATCAATTCCTCCCTATTCATAAATCCCGCAATGCTAAACAATACATCATTCGTTCCTTGCCAAACGATTATGTTATTATCATCATAATTCTCGGACAAATATAAATCAGCAATGACTCCATTTATGTTGATCTGTTCGCTTTTCAAGTTCTTATCAAACATTAAATAAAATTCATTTTCCTTTGTAGAACTCATCACATAGAAAATCAACTGTTTTCCGTTCGCATCCCTAAATACTTCGCTGACATGGTTTTCGTCTTCGCTTCTTTTTAACAATTGATATCCTTCCGGCACCTCATCAACTATGGTATACATGGAAATGTCAAAATTACTTCCCGACTCATTCTGATATTTGTATTCATTCGCCGTTAGTTGCTCTGTAAGCCATCTAATGACATCCGCCCTAACTCTTTCATTGAATCCAAATAATAATGCCCATGAAATACCCAACACGGCAAACAGAACAGCCACTACTCGACGGAGGCGAAACCATATGGGATGCCTATTCATTTCAATAAGCTCTTTCATCTTTTTGTGAAATTTTGGCGAAAAGTCATAGTGCCATTCTATTTTCGGAAATTGACTTAACATATAGTCCTGCGCCTCAATCAAGGCATCCCTTAACTGTTTATCAGTCACTGCTCGGATCCTCCATCTTCATTGATTTTTCAAGTTTGTCTCGCGCCCTTTGCCCCATTTTCTTTGCTGCTTCTTTTGAGATGTCGAGCATTCGGGCAATCTGCCCATATTCGAAGCCATAGACATATTTCAGCATCAATATGTCTTTGTCGCGTTTTGGAAGCTCAAAAATTTGTCTTAGCGTCTCGTTTTCTCCGTCATACCTTGGCATAAGGTCTTCATCCGGAAACGCTTCGTCAAAGGGTATTTCCTTTTCCCATTTACGTTTTTTTCTCCTATAAATGTCTATCGCCGCGTTTTTAGCGGCCTCGATTGCATAGCATCTTGTTCTTGGACTCGTGGGTTTTTGCAAATGCTTTATGTGTTTGCATATGTTCACCATCGCGTTTTGTACCGCATCCTGCGCATCTTCGTTGTCATGCAGAATCATAACTGCCTGCAAATGCATCTCGTCAGCATAAAGCTTAATGATCCGCTCCATGTTTTCACGATCAATCTCGTTATCTATTGTCGACAATAAAATCAGCATGTCATTTTACCCCCCCCCAGGCCGTCCGAAAACCTTATTTTATAAGGCTTCTAAGGCATTTTTCGATCGGCCTTTTCCCTGAAAACGGAGTAGTTTTGCAACAATTGAATAAAATACGTCTTTTTTCTTTTCGATGGAGTCCTACGGGTGGATTTTATCCCGTAACCTTCATCATTAGTCCGTCAAATCCCCACAAGTTTTCAGCTCTCGTCAGGTTATAACCCATTGAAAGCAACGCAAACTCACCATCGGTTTTTAACATGCCCTTAAGCAGGAAGTACGTTGCCCCCATGGCTCTTTTAAGCGTTCCAAAGGGATGTTCCGAAAGACACATCCTTTGATTCATCTTCTGACGGTTCGGCCTTAGTCTGAACCTAACCAACTTTACCTTTTCAAACTGGCGTTTAGCCTTTTGCCGACCCGTCGATTCCTTTTCTTCTTGGTTCGTTTGGTCTTCTTGACACCATTTGGCCTTTATTTCAAGGCGATCCTTTCCGAAATCGATTTCCTTCCACTTGGTGATTCCCTTATTCCTTACGCAACGGTCCCGGAAGGGACAATTCGTGCACACATGCTTGTTGGCGTATCTGGTTGCTCCGTTGGATTTAATGCATTTCTTCCTAAGCGTGTTTCCGGCAGGGCAGTATACCAAGTCTCTTTCCGGATCACGGACGAAGAACCCCTCCGCCGCGCGTGCCTTCAATTCCTCTTCCGAACCGTAGGGTTGTTCAGCATTGGCCGTGGTCTCACTCCTGATCATGCGATTGACTTCCACCACTTCCATGTCTTCCAAAAAATCCTGATAAGCTTCCGGCACTACGCCAGCCCTAATACACTTTCTGAGTTCACTGGATTCCGTACTTTCGGGATGGAGTTCTTCGGCCTCCTCATAAGGTACTTCAAGTTCGTAGTCATCTTTTCCGTCAGGAAGGATGACGTGCGGAATGACGCCGTTTTCGAGGCACTTGATCATGTCCTCCGCCTTGTCGTATCCCTTGTCCGCCACCACTTCGACAACGCTTCCGTCAGAATCATTTCTGATACGTTCCGTCGTTGGCGCCAGCATGCCGTGATCAGTCACCTGATTTGTCATCTGATAATCCATGATCAGGTGAGTTTCTGAACTAACCGCTGTCTGAACGTTGTATGAGACATCCATCCCATTCCGATTCTTCATGAGGCGCGCGTCGGCATCTGTTAGGGACAACTGCGTCAGGTTCTCGCTTTCCATGATGTCCCTGTATCCGCGATACCTTTCCAACCGCTCCCGGGTCTCTTTTAGCTTTGCTTCAAGCATTTCCCTTGTAAGGGTTCCTTCTGCGTTTTCTTCGCGGTCAGCCTCGTCCATCAGCCGAAGGTATTCCTGGGCGTGATCGTCAAGCCACTTAATACGGTCATCGATTTTCGTGATTGTAAAGTTTTTGTCCTTTGCGTTCACGGCGCGAAACTTACTTCCGTCAACGGATACAAATCCCGTGTCAACGTCCACGGTTACGCGGCGCACAAACTCCCTGAACACGCTCTTCAGATTACTCGCGTTGTCTTTTCGAAAATCAGAAATGGTCCTGAAATCTGGTCTTAGGCCTCCCAGCATCCACATGACCTCAATGTTTGTCTCACAAGCCCTTGCAAGCTTTCTTGAAGAAAAGATGCCATTGCGGTACCCATAGAAGTAAAGTTTCAAAAGACTGTGAGGATCATAGCAGGGGCGACCTTCGTTTTTGGCTTTTGACTTTGCGAATCCCATCGAAACAAGATCCAGCCGATCCACAAAGGCGTCAATGACTCTGGCCATGCTGTCGCACGCAACCATTCCGTCAAGAGTGTCCATGCTAACCTGATATCTGTCTATGGGCTTTTGAATGTATGGCATAAATCTCTCCTTCAAATGATTTTTCCTATATCCATTATACCATGAAAAGCCCGCAAAATCAGCATTTCCAACGCTTTTGGCGTATTCTGTTCAATTGTCAAGGTCCGTTTTCACTTATCCAAACAAGAGGACTGGTGCCTCTTGGGGAAAGGTCATTATGTCGTTCCGTTTTAGGGGTTTTCGGACAGTCTCCCCCCCGGAACATTTGTTCTTTCTTTTTGGATTTGAGTTTCAATCTGTAGCATATGTTCCTCATATATTATGACGATTCAGCACTGCTAAAAGGGACAAGAATTTAAACGGGGAATCATTTTTTTAAGCTTTTTCAAGTATTCCTTAACTATTGTCTAATAAAAATCAAACAAAGTTTTAAATTAATAAAGCTTAGTCCACGAAAAGCTACGCAGAATCAGCATTTCTTCCATCTGTGTAGTTTTCCGTCCGCCATTTTACTTTACGAAGCTACTCTCACTCCACTTTTAGTCCACCTGCGTAGTTTTTCGCTAGCTAGCTGGTTTCAAAAAGCTACCTGGAATCGTCTTTTAGGGGTGATGTGTAGCTTTCGGGACGAAAAAGGCGCAGAATAGAAAATGAGTGAAAAAAAGGAACCGATCTCTCGGTTCCTTCAGCGTGACCTTCGTCACAGCAGCGCTACAAGGATTCGAACCTTGAAATGACGGAGTCAGAGTCCGTTGCCTTACCGTTTGGCGATAGCGCTATATGTATTCATCAAGTAGTCGTTCGAACGGCTACTTGATGAATTATACACTAAGTGTTTTGAAAATGCAATACCCAATTTTAAAAAGTTTCAGACCTCAAAGATCAGGTCGCCGTAGGTGGGCATCGGCCATACGGACTTGTCGACGAGCATCTCGAGGGCGTCGACGGGAGCGCGGAGGGCGGCCATGGCTACAAAGACGTGATCCTTGTAGAAGAAGGCCTTCTCCTTCTGACTTCCGATCTGTGCGGCCTGGGCAACCTTCTGCTCGAGCACGTGCTCTGCCTCACGCGCCTGCGCGAGCTTCTCGGATACCTCTTTCAGCATGTCGATCTGTACGGTGGGATCGGTCACGCCTGCTGCCTTCACGCTGTTCACGGCGTCGGCGAGGGTCTTTACGTAGCTGTTCACGGCGGGAAGGATCTGCTTCTTCGCCATGTCGATCATGGTTAGGGCCTCGATGTTGATGGTCTTTACGTAGGTTTCGTACAGGATCTCCTCGCGGGACTCCAGCTCGGTACGGGTGAAGATGCCGAACTTCTCAAAGAGGGCAATGGCCTTCTCGGTGGTCAGCGCGCAGGATGCCTCCACCATGGACTTGATGTTGGGCAGGCCGCGTCTTGCAGCCTCCTGTACCCACGCTTCGGAATAACCGTCACCGTTGAAGATGATGCGGTGATGCTCGGTCATGTATTCCTTGATGAGGTCATGTACGGCGATGTCAAAGTCTTCCGCCTTTTCCAGACGGTCCGCCGCGTCGCAGAAGGCTTCCGCAACGATGGCGTTCAGTACAACGTTTGCGTCAGCAACGGAATCGGAGCTTCCTACGCTACGGAACTCAAACTTATTACCAGTAAATGCAAAGGGTGAGGTACGGTTACGGTCGGTCGCGTCTCTGTCCATGTTGGGCAGGGTGGATACGCCGGTCTCGAGCTTGCCGCCCTGAAGGGCTCTCGCTGCCACGCCGGTCTCCACAAGCTGCTGTACCACGTCCTCGAGCTGTTCGCCAAGGAACATGGAGATGATCGCGGGCGGTGCCTCGTTGGCGCCGAGTCTGTGATCGTTACCTACGTCTGCTGCGCTCTGGCGGAGCAGGTCTGCATGGGTGTCAACGGCCTTCATGATGCATGCGAGCACCAGAAGGAATTGGATGTTCTCGTTAGGCGTATCGCCGGGATCGAGCATGTTCACGCCATTGTCGGTGGTCAGGGACCAGTTGTTGTGCTTACCGGAGCCATTCACGCCGGCGAAGGGCTTCTCATGAAGCAGGCAGTTCAGGCCATGACGTACGGCAACCTTCTTCATGGTCTCCATGATGATCTGGTTGTGGTCCACGGCGATGTTTGCGGTCTCATAGATGGGCGCGAGCTCATGCTGTGCGGGCGCCACTTCGTTATGCTGGGTCTTTGCGGTCACGCCGAGCTTCCAAAGCTCCACGTTCAGGTCCTTCATGAACGCGCCGATGCGCTCACGAATGGTACCGAAGTAATGGTCCTCCAGCTCCTGACCCTTGGGCGCGGGTGCGCCAAAGAGGGTGCGGCCTGCGAAGATCAGGTCCTCACGCTTTAAGTAATTCTCGTGGTCTACCAGGAAGTACTCCTGCTCAGGTCCAACGCTGGGCGTTACCTTGGTAGCCTCGGTGTTGCCAAATAAACGAACGATGCGAAGCGCCTGCTGGCTGATCGCTTCCATGGAGCGAAGAAGGGGCGTCTTCTTATCGAGCGCCTCGCCCTTGTAGGAACAGAAGGCCGTGGGGATGCAAAGGATGATGCCCGCCGCGCTGTCCTTCAGGAACGCGGGGGAGGTAATGTCCCAAGTGGTATAGCCTCTCGCCTCGAAGGTGGAACGCAGTCCGCCGGAGGGGAAGGAGGAAGCATCGGGCTCGCCCTTGATCAGCTCCTTACCGGAAAACTCAAGGATCATCTTTCCGTCTGCATCGGGGTGCGTTACGAAAGCATCATGCTTTTCCGCGGTGATGCCATTTAACGGTTGGAACCAGTGGGTATAATGGGTTGCGCCATTCTCAACGGCCCAATCCTTCATGGCCTTTGCGACCACGTCTGCAGTTGCCAGCGAAAGCTCGCCGCCCTGCTCCATCACCTTGCGCACTTCCTTGTAGACATTCTTCGGGAGTCTCTCCCGCATCTTTGACATGGTAAAGACTTTACTGCCAAAGATCTCTTCGACTTTCAAAACCTCGCTCATAAAAGACATTCCTTTCCAAAAACTCTAATCAACATGTGACTATTCTATACTTGTTTTGGATTTTGGTCAATCCAATTTTTTATCGCATGAAAAATCCCTCGCCTGCGACGAGCCGGATAAAGAAATACAGGCCACACCAAAGATGCCAGCCGTATACGCAAACGCAGGCCATTTTCACGAAAAGCCACGCCTTCTCCTGCTTCATGGCAAGGCACTTTACGCTACAGATCGTAAAGAGCATAAAGAGGCAAAAACCATAGCCCCAAAGGAAGTTCCCGTCAACGGAACGGCTTCCGTTCTCCACGAGGCACAGCGCCTCCAAAAAGCCGAGCGCCGTCATACAAAGGAGAAATAGGTAATTGCGGTCCTGATAGTCCTTCCAGATCGTCGCCGCAACCACGAGTACGCAAAAAAGTGCCGAGCACACCACCGCGAGCTTCGGGATCGCCGCATGGAGCGAGAAGGAATACCAAGGCTGGAAGCCAAAGCCATTCCCCGTGTCCTCGCCAAAGAGGACGGCGTTTTGCCACAGGATCACAAGGCCGCTGGGAAGCAGGGCCGATCCAAAGAGCAGGATCTTTAGGATGGGCACCTTGCGGATCAGGTCGATCAGTAAAAACAGGCCCATGATGGGCGAAAAAGCAAGCAAAAAGCTGGGCTTGATGCCCGTGCAAAGGACGTTGAGGAGCATGAAGGTCACCCACTCCTTCGCGGTCAGGCCCTTTTTATAATGGTCTGCAAGTTTGAAGTAATACCAGATGGTGACGAGGGCAGCGAGCTTCATGCAGACATAGGTCGAATTGTGCCAGACGTTCGGGGACTGATAGGAGACATAACGGAATTCCCCGACAAAGCGCAGGTACGCGGGCATCACGAGGTTCAGGCTCAGCGCCAGCGCCAGCGTCCGCCAGGTCTTCTCCTTCTCTTTCCCAAGAAGGCAGACGAGGTTTTCCGTCGCGTAGATCGACAGGGTGCTGACCACCGCGAGGAACAGCGCGATCCCGATGGTACTGCCGCCGCAGATAAAGGAAAGGAATCGATAGGCATAGGCCGTAAAGCTGTAGGCCCAGTGATCCTGCACCGCCATGCTGATGTGGAGCGGTAGGTCTGACTGGTAGGGGATGCTGCCCTCCACCGTCAGGTCTGCGATGGACTGATGATAAAACAGCCAAAGGCATGCTGCGCCGTAAATCGCAACGACCCCGTGCGCCAGCCACCGAAACGTTATGCTGTTGTTCTTGCTGCCTTCAAAATTCATACGACTTCTCTCTTTACCCTTACGCTTCGGCATTCATTCGAAGGATGTCTCCGTTTTCTACGTCGACTTCTTCAAAAGTATTGTCATCGATCAGCCACACCCAGAGCTTTTGCTTGGCATGCGGCGCACTTTCCATGGGTTCCATCTCCTCATTGTAGATGGCGCCGACCAGAACGGAAAGGTCTCTTCCATCGCGCTTCATGATCTCAACGTGGTCACCCACGCAGAATTTATTACGCTGGGTGATCTGAAGGAAATTCAGTACGCCGCAGAGTTGTTTTCCGGTTACGTCGGTCACTTCTCTGGACGGCACTTTCTCGCCGGTCTCCGCGTCATGCCAATGCAGGTTTTCTTGAGCCATTTGGTGCTCCAGCCATGGAAGGTTCTTTCCCTTTACGTAATCCTCCGTAAGATCACAAAGCGTAAATATGCCATCTTCCACAATTCCCAGATAAATCGACTCGCTGACGTAAGTGCTGTTGTCATAAATCTGGTTCTCGGCGCTGGGCTTTCCGAAATAAAAGCCCGTGGAATATTGACGGTAGGTGCACTTCGCGATCTCCGCGCGGTACCAGTCCAGGTTGGCGCGGTAGGTCTCTTCGCTTGCCAGGTAATCGTCGATGGCCTTTCGGTAGGTGCGCGTCACGGCCGCCACGTAGAGCGCCGTTTTCATGCGACCCTCGATCTTAAAACTGTTGATCCCGGCTGCGATCATCTCGGGCACGTACTCGATCATGCAAAGGTCCTTGGAATTAAAGAGGAAGGTCCCTCTCTCATTCTCGTATACGGGGAGGTATTCCCCGGGGCGACTCTCCTCCATCACCGCATATTTCCAACGGCAAGGGTGCGTGCAGCTCCCCTGGTTGGCGTCGCGCCCCGTGAAATAATTGCTAAGAAGGCACCTGCCAGAGTAGGAAATGCACATGGAGCCGTGGATAAAACTCTCGATTTCCATATCTTCGGGGATATGTTCCCGAATTTCGCGGATCTCTTGAAGTGAAAGCTCTCTGGCGCTCACGACGCGCTTTGCACCGAGCTTCCACCAAAAGAGATAGGTTTCATAGTTGGTATTATTGGCCTGGGTTGAGACGTGGATCTCACAGTCCGGCCAGACCTCGCGGGCGATCATGAACATGCCTGGGTCTGAGATGATCAAGGCATCCGGCTGCGTCTTCTCGCCTTGGAAGGAAAGGTCTCTTAGGGCAGCAAAATACTCCCGCGCCTCGGAAAGGTCCGCGTTGTGCGCGAGGATGTTGGCCGTCACGTAAACCTTCACGCCGTGCTCATGCGCAAAAGCAATGCCCTCCGCCATCTCTTCCATGGAGAAGTTTTTCGCCTTGGCGCGCAGGCTGAAGGCCTCGCCGCCCACGTATACGGCATCCGCACCGTAGAGAACCGCCGTTTTGAGGACCTCTAAGGAGCTGGCCGGTATTAATAATTCAGGTTTGGTTTGTTGCATAAACATATCCTTTATAATTTGGTGGTCAGGGTGATGCCGTCGCCGACGGGCAGGATCACGGTCTCGAGCCCTTCCGTATGCTTGAGCTCATATAAATACTCGCGCATCCGCGCGTGGGTGGTGCGCTTTCTTCTCTCGAGGGCAAAGCGGGACTCGATCACGTCGCCGTCCTGTAGCACGTTATCCGAAAGAAGGATGCCGCCCGGCGCAAGGAGCCGCAGTACGTCCGGCATAAATGCCAGGTACTGGCCCTTCGCCGCATCCATGAAGATCAGGTCATAGGGGCCCGTCAGCTCCTTTAGGATCTGCGTCGCGTCACCCTCTAACAGCTCGATCTGTGCTTCCTTGCCGTACTTCTTGAAATTCTCTTTCGCGACGGGAATGCGCTTTTCGTACTTCTCGATGGTCGTGATCTTACAATCCTTCGGCGCATACTCGCTCATTAAAATTGCAGAAAAGCCGATGGCCGTCCCTACTTCCAGGATGCTCTTCGGCTTTACGTATCTCAGTAAGAATCTAAAAAAGCTTTGCAGGGGCTTACGGATGATGGGGATGTCCCCCGCGATCGCCTCTTTTTCCAGTTCATCTAAGTAGGGAGGATTCCCGGGATCCATGGAATCGATGAATGCCGCCATTCTAGGTTCGATGATCATTCTTCCTCTTCCTCCAGCTCATATCCGGCCATGACGGCAAACATCTCCTCCGCCGTCATGGAGGACTTCAGTTCATAGGTTCCGGCTTTCATTTCCTTGCGGTACTCCGAGCAGTAATACTGCAGGATAAACAGCGTCTTGTCCCGGATCAGGCCCTTGGCCTCTAATAGCTCGCCGAGGGATTTCGCGCTGACGTTGTCCGTGATGGTGATGGTCAGCTTCTTTCCCTCTCCGACCATGGTCACCGCCGGCTCCTTAAAGACGCGGTAGCCCAGGTCATAGCATTTCGCCGAATACTCCTTGATGAGCATGAGGGCGATGACGATCAGCGCGCCGTGGAGTACGTACCGCAGCAGGCCGAAGATGATACTGTCTCTTTTCATAACAAACTCCTTATTACTCGAAATCGATGTGCTCTACGAGGCGACTCTCGATGCCCTGCACCAGACGACAAAACGCCAGCTCCGCCGCCAAAAAGTCGGAGACCAGGGAATTCTCGCGAAAGCTCTTATACTCCCGCTGAAACTGCTCCATCTTGTCGAAGGCATAGTCAGGGCTCTGCTGCAGCTCATAATTGCGCGCGCGATATTCATCGATCTGCGCTTTAAGGTCGGGGACCTTCTTGACCTCCGCCAGCGCCCTTTGGTATTCCTTGTACACCTCTGAATTCAGTAAGGCCTTCTCCAAAGCCTCCACCGCTTCATCGACTTCGTTCATATCCTAAACCTCCATGATGATCGGAAGGATCATAGGTCTTCTCTTGGTCTTTTTCCAGACAAAGTCTGAGAGCACGTCCTTGGTCGTACCCTTCAGTTTTCCCCAGTCCGTGATGCCACGGTCTAAGCAGGCCTGCACGGCCTCATCCACGATCAGGCGCGCTTCCTCGATGAGCTCGTCGGACTCACGCACGTACACAAAGCCGCGGGATACGATGTCGGGGCCCGCCACTAAAGTTCCCGTCTCCTTTTCGAGGGTCATGACAACGATCATGATGCCCTCCTCGGACAGGGCATGGCGGTCACGCAGCACCACGTTTCCCACGTCGCCGACGCCGAGGCCATCCACCAAAATGCCGCCGGTGGTCACCTTATCGGTCACGCTCGCACCCTCCTCGTTCATCTCCAGCACGTCGCCGGAAGAGAGGATAAAGATGTGATCCTTCGGGATGCCGAGGCTCTCCGCGATCTTGGCCTGGGCCTTTAAGTGCTTATATTCTCCATGCACGGGTACGGCGTACTTGGGCTGTACCAGCGTGTAGATGAGCTTGATCTCCTCCTGACAGGCGTGGCCGGATACGTGCACGTCCTGGAAGATGACGTCCGCACCCTTGCGCAGGAGCTCATTGATGATCTTCGTGACGGACTTTTCGTTGCCAGGGATCGGCGACGAAGAAAAGATAACGGTGTCGCCAACGCCGATGGTGATCTTGCGGTGCATGCCGGTGGCCATGCGGGACAGGGCCGCCATGCTCTCGCCCTGGCTTCCCGTCGTAATGATGACCTGCTTCTCCGCAGGCACGTTCTTTAAGAGGTCAAGATCCACCAAGGTGTTCTCGGGGATCGTAATGCAGCCGAGGTTGATGGCCGTCTCGATGGTGTTGGTCATGCTGCGGCCTTCCACGGCTACCTTGCGGCCAAATTTATAGGCAGAGTTGATGATCTGCTGTACGCGGTCCACGTTCGACGCGAAGGTTGCCACGAAGATACGGGTGTTCTTATGTTCCTCAAAGAGGGTGTCGAAGGTATGTCCCACGGTCTTCTCCGAGGGGGTAAAGCCAGGGCGCTCGGCGTTGGTCGAGTCGCAAAGCAGGGCAAGCACGCCCTTCTTACCGATCTCCGCGAAGCGCTGCAGATCGATGGCATCGCCGTATACCGGCGTAAAGTCTACCTTAAAGTCGCCCGTGTGCACCACGACGCCCGCCGGGGAATAAATGGCCAGGGCTGCCGCGTCCACGATGCTGTGGTTGGTCTTAATGAATTCCACGCGAAACTGCCCAAGGTTTACGGACTGTCCGAATTTGACAACCTTGCGCTTGGTGCCCTTCATGAGGTCATGCTCCTCAAGCTTATGCTCTATAAGGCCCATGGTCAGGCGCGTCGCGTAAACGGGGATGTTCAGTTCTTTTAAAATATAGGGCAGGGCGCCGATGTGATCCTCATGTCCGTGGGTGATCACGAAACCCTTCACGCGGTCTGCGTTTTCCTTCAAATAGGTAATGTCGGGGATAACAAGGTCGATGCCCAGCATGTCGTCCGCAGGGAAAGCCAGTCCGCAATCCACGACAATAATACTGTCTTCGTATTCGAAGGCAGTAATGTTCATTCCGATCTGCTCCAAGCCGCCGAGTGGTATCATCTTCAGCTTAGGGCCAGTACTATTCTCTTTTTTCTTACTCAAATCTATTCCTCCAAAACGACCCTTCGCCTTGTTTCAAGACTCCAGGTCCACGTCCTCCAGCATATTTTCAAATACGCCGGCTACGGCGGCCAGTTCCTCGTCGTCTTCCACGAAGACGTAGGTGCTCTCCGCCTCTCCATCCTCGGACAGATCCTTCATGATCCATGCTTCTCCGTCGTCCTCTTCGGTATCCGTCACGAGTATATAATTCTTTCCCCCGATGCGAGTCTGCTCGAGCACGTAGAATTCCACGGGCTCTTCTCCCTCGGGCGTAAACAAAATCTTTTCCATACGTATTACCCTTTCGCCTGGTTCGACAGCAGGTCCAAATAGCCCTGCAAAATGAAGGTGGCAGCGATCTTATCCACGTATTCCTTGCGGTTTTCCCTGCGGATCCCAGCCTCCATCATGGCCCTGTCAGCCGCGACCGTCGTCAGGCGCTCATCCCAAAAGATCACGGGCAGTCCGGTCCTGCTCTCAAGCTTTTGCTTAAATTCCTCAGTGAGCTCGACGCGCACGCCCTCCGTGCCGTTCATGTGCTTGGGCTTTCCAAGGACGATCTTTTCCACTTCATATTCCTTGATGAGCTCGTCGATGCGCGCAAGCGTCTGGCGAAGGTGGTTTTCCTCCTTGCGACGGATGATCTCAACGCCCTGCGCGGTAATGAGCAGGGGGTCGCTGATGGCAACGCCCACTGTCTTAGAGCCAAAGTCCAATCCCATGATGCGCATGTTGGTTCTCCTTATTGTTCCAGCTTGTAATCGATGTAGAAGCGCAGCATCTCCTCCACAAGCTCGTCCCTCTCGACTTTCATGATGAGGCTTCTTGCGTTTTTGTGGCTGGTGATGTAGGTTGGATCGCCGCTCATGATGTATCCAACGATCTGGTTCACGGGGTTATAGCCCTTCTCGCGAAGCGCCTCGTACACGGCGGAAAGTACCACCTGTGCACCCGTCTCCTGCTCCGTTTCCACGGTAAAATATTGTGTATTCGCCAAATTATCCATAACAACCCTCAACTTCCTCACGCCTTTGGTTTCCAAGCGTGCCAGTGCGTATCCCCAATTGACGCCATTTTTCCATTTTAGGCTCTAATTATGAATATTCTAATCCATTTATCAGAAAATTTCAAGTCCCGCGCTTGGAGAAAGGAAAGTCTTAGGCACGGGTGCCGTATTTTTTGCGGTAATTGTCAATGCAGTGCTCAATGACCTTCACGGCTTCCTTCGCATCGAAGATGTCATCCACCTTGGTTTCTTTTCCCTCGAGGTTCTTGTACACGGTAAAGAAGTGCTGAATTTCATCGAAGATGTGCTTAGGCAGCTCGGTGATGTCATGGTAGGTATTGTAGGTGGGATCACCGTAGGGCATCGCAATGATCTTCTCGTCGCCCATGCCGCAGTCGAGCATTTTCATAACGCCGATGGGGTAGCTTCTAACGAGGGTCATGGGGCGGATGTTCTCGGAGCAAAGGACGAGAACGTCCAGGGGGTCATGGTCATCGCCAAGGGTCTTGGGGATGAAGCCGTAGTTTGCGGGGTAGTGGGTCGCGGTGTAGAGCACTCTGTCGAGCATGAGCATGCCAGTCTCTTTGTCGAGCTCGTATTTCATGCTGCTGCCTTTGCTGATCTCAATGACGGACATGAAGTCCATGGGGCTGATTCTCTTCTCGTCAATGTCATGCCAAATGTTCATATGGGGTTCCTCCT
>JAFPRF010000363.1 GCA_017400965.1 Lachnospiraceae bacterium | reverse complement strand
GCGAAGAACTGGAAGGACTATCGCGTTCTGATCCACAGCATTAAGTCCAACTCTAAGACCATCGGCGCGGAGGAGCTTTTCGAGCACGCTAGGCTTTTGGAGGAGGCGGCCAGCCAGGACAACGAGCATTTCGTAAGCTTGGAGCACGGGAATTTCATGAAGGAATATGAGGAATTTGTCAGAAAGCTGCGTGGGATATTTTAGTAGCAGAAGGCACAAGAAAGGTAACAACGAATGAACGCATTGGTGATCACGCCGAGTAAGATTCTCCCTGCGAGCAGTGGGGCGCCGATCTATACGAATGGCATGCTCAAATACTTAAAGCACCTAGGCTATACGACGACGTTGGTGAATTTCTATACGGACGAGGACTATAGCGACGAGGAGATGGCGACGCTAAAGGACTACGTGGACGACGTGCAGACCTGTAAGCTGATCTTCCAAAACATTAAGCTCAACATGTCCCTGCGCTACGCAAACAGCATCCGTAAGTACACGAGGCGGGCGATGTGGAGACTGCTGCAGGACGTGAAGGCGCGCACGGACTTTGACCTTGTCGTGATCGACCACTTGCACATGTTTGAGTACGCCAATCTGTTCCTCGACAAGAAGGTGCTGTTGCATACGCATAACGTTGAGAGCAACCTTTGGCTGGAGCTCTCCCAGAAGGAGACGGGCCTAAAGAAGTTTCTGATCAGCCGAAACTATCGTTTGCTCGCCGCTTATGAGGCGGAAGCAGTGCTGCAGGCCGACGAGGTGACGGCCATCTCAGATGCCGACGCGACAAAGCTCGGAGAGATGACGAAGAACGAAAAGAAGGTTCACGTGTTCCATGGATATAATAAGTTTGAATTGATCAAAGAGGAGACGGACGTGCTTTCCGCGTCGCACAAGATCCTCTTTATCGGGGATTATTCCTGGTATCCCAACGCGAATGCGGCGCTGTTTTTGATTGGTGAAGTGATGCCGATCCTGCGTACCCTTGACCCGCAGATCCAGCTATTCCTCGTGGGTAAGCGCCCGACCGAGGAGATGCAGAACCTCGCGAAGGACCTGAAGGACGTTACCGTGACGGGCATGGTGGACTCCATCGACCCCTACCTGAAGGAGGCGGACGTTTTCGTCAACGCCGTGACCGAGGGAAGCGGCCTTAACATCAAGATGATCGAAGCCATGGGAAAGGGCATTCCCCTTGTCTCTTCTGAATTTGGCGCCCGCGGCTTTACCGTGGCGGACGGAAGAGAAGTCCTCTTTTACGACACGGCCGCAAACTGCGCAGAGAAAGTGATGCAGCTCATCACCGACCGCCAGCTCGCATTGACACTTCGAAACCAGGCTAGGGTTTATTACGAGGCCTTCGTTGAGCCGTCAGAGGAGATTCGGGAAGTGTTTTTGAATGAGTAGATGTGGGTTTAAGTCCCATCTTCCGCAGGATAATGAGCAGAGCAAAAACTTTTATAATCATTCATGAGGTTGACATGATTTTTCCGTACCTTTACAATAAATCTAGTTTGTGTAGTAATTCGAAAGGAGTGTTTTTTATGACTAGAAAATTTATTATTGCTCAGTAGTCTGAGCTTAAAATAGTATGAATCGTAAGCTCGGACGAATCCTAAAGAAATAACATTAGGAGGAGCAAGATGAGCTATATCAAGGCAGAGGAGGTTCTGCCCAAGGAATTATTGGAAACGATTCAGCAATACGTAGATGGTCAATTAATTTATATACCATGTAAGGAAAAGCAGGAATGGGGAAGCGGTACAAATGCCAAGGTATTCTTCCGCGAACGGAATGAAAGGATCTTTAACTCGTTCCAATCTGGCACAAGTCTCAAGGACTTAGCATTACTCTTTTCCTTGTCTGAAAAGAGCATTCAAAGAATCCTGCATAATCAAAGACTTACAAAACTATGCTGAATTAAGGTGAATTAGGGCTGGCCATATGGACCGGCCCTTTTCATAAGAGGAAAAACTATGGAAGAAAACAT
>JAFPRF010000362.1 GCA_017400965.1 Lachnospiraceae bacterium | reverse complement strand
ACCCAGAACACGGACCAGATATTCGGTAAAATGTGAATGAACAAAATGCGAAGCTTTTTCACGCCCATGAGTCTCGCGCGGCACACAAAGTCCGCGTCGCGGAGGCGGATAAACTCGCTTCGTACGATACGTACGTAGGAAGGCGTAAAGACAATGCCCAGCGAGATGATCACATTCTGCTTACCGCTTCCCAAAACGCTGATCACGACCAGCGCAAGAAGGATGCTTGGGAACGCGTTCACGGCGTCGGTGATGCGCATGATGATCTCGTCGATGATTCCGCCAAAATACCCCGTCACGGCTCCGATGAGAATCCCGGCCGTCGAGGAGATCACGACGATCAAGCTGCTGACGATGACCGTGGTGCCAATGCCCTGCATCGCGCGGGAGAAAATGTCGCGTCCAAACTTATCCGTGCCAAAGAGGTGCCTAAGGCTCGGGCCAACAAAGCGCTCCGCCGCGGACATCTTCGTCGGGTCATAGGGGGTCCAAAAGAAGCTCAGAACGCCGAGCACGACAACAAGACCGGTCATGAACAAACCGGCCAGAAAGTATGCATTTTGTTTTTGAAACCATGTTTTTACTTTCTTCAAAATTGCTTTCATTGCTGCTCGACCTTCCAAACTACTTGTTGCTGATTCGAGGGTCGATCACGCGATACAGAATGTCCACAAGGAAGTATACCGTGATCACGACAAAGGTAACGTATAAGATCAAGATCTCCACTACGGGGAAGTCTCTTGTTGATATCGAACTAATGAGTAATCTGCCAATGCCGGGAAGGCTGAAGACCTGCTCGACAACGATGCTGCCTGCAACAATCTCTGCGATAATCATGCCAAGGAAGGTAACGACTGGCATCATGGCGTTACGAAGCACGTGACCGTAGGCAACGCGGCGCTCGGAGGCACCCTTGCTGAAGGCGGTGCGCACGTAATCGCTCCCCGTCTCCGTCAGCATGGAATTACGAAGGAACCTCGCCGTCATGGCAATCTTCGGGATCGCCACGGAGATGGCTGGGAAGATCATGTAGCGTATGCAGCCCCAGAAGTCCTCCTGGTAGCTGATATATTTTCCACTGGAAAACCATTTGAGCAAATAGCCAAACAGATAGGTCACGAGAACGCCGAGGAAAAACGACGGGATCGCCATGGCAGTCTGCGTGGTCATGTTGAGGATCACGTCGAGAAAATGACTCTTACTTCTCGCCCAGGCAACGCCTAGGGGGATGGCGATCACAATGATGATGAGTAAGGAAAGCGCCGCCAGCAGGAGCGTCACGGGAAGCTTGTCTCCGATGAGCTCCGCCACGGGCATGTTTTGATTCATGTTTTTGGAAAAACGATAGCTGACGCCGAAATCGCCCTTCAGGATGTTTCCGGCCCAGTTAAAATAGCGCACGATGGGAGGCTTATCGAGGCCAAGCTCTTGGCGCAGCGCCTCCTCGCGCTCCGGCGTTGCTTCCGTGCCAAGGATCGAGGTCACGACGTCGCCGGGAATGATCTGAAATGCAAGAAAGGCCAGCACGGATACCAGGAACAATGTCATAATGAGAGTTACGATCTTCTTTGCCAGGTATTTCATGCTGACCCCCCTTTCTGGGAAATTTTATTTATTTGTAAAGTAAACAGTGCTCATGTCCTGTACGTAGATCGGGTAGAACTTGTAGCCTGCCAGATCCTTGTTCAGGGCGATGGTGATGGGCGGATCCTGAATGAATGCAGTTCCTGCCTCTTCCACGAAGATCTTCTCAGCCTGCTTGTAGAGGCTTGCCTTCTCCTCGAGCTTCATGCTCTTTTCAGCCTTCTGATAAGCCTCATCGTAAGCTGCGCTTGCGAAGTTGATGAAGTTCTTCTTATGACCGGTCTGGAAACGAACCATCAAGTAGCTCGGGGTCATGTCGCTGGTGATCGCGCAGAGGGTTGCCTCATACTGTCTGCCGTTGTAAACATCGGTCAGCCAGGTGTTCCAGTCTACCAGCTCGATCTTCATGTTGATGTTTGCTGCCTTCATCTGATCAGCCAGCACCTCAGCGGTCTGTACGTGTGCTTCGTAATTGGAAGGTACCTTTACGGTGAACTCAACGCCATCTGCAAAACCAGCCTCAGCAAGGAGCTGCTTTGCCTTCTCTACGTTGGCGCCAGTGCCATAAATGTCGTTTAAGTCCTCATAGTAATCCTTCAGCGTCGGAAGCATGGGTGCGCTGATGATGGCGCTGTTGCCGCCGGTCACGAACTCGTTTGCCAGGTCTCTGTCCATTGCGTAGCAAACTGCCTGACGAACGCGTATGTCCGTGAAGGGTGCCACTGCGTTGTTGAGGAACAGTGCCTGCAGTGCATCAGAAGGTGATGCAAGGATCTGATAATCGTTTGCGAGCTCCAGGGCCTGAGAATCAGTCAGGTAGGAATAGAGGTCAATGCTGTGACCCTTCAGCTCCAAAAGAGCGGTGTCTGCGCCGCTGACGATCTTGAAATTCACCTCGTCAAGGTAGGGCAGACCTTCCTGCCAGTAATCCGGGTTCTTCTTTACTACAAGACCCTCCTGGGGCTTGTAAGATACAAAAGAAAACGGTCCGGTTCCGATGGGGTTACTGCCTTCCGTCTCTCCGCTACCATTGGGAATGATCGCGGTGGTGAAGCTGTAGATCAGCTCCAGATTAGCACTTTCCGTCGTTACCTTGACCGTTTTCGCATCAACAATGTCAACGCTCGTAAGTTTCGCAAGGCTCGAGACCAGTGGTGTGCCGTCAAGTAATCCGGATGCCCTCTCCAGGGAATATTTCACGTCCTCAGCCGTTACGTTGTTGCCATTGTGGAACTTTACGTTGTCACGCAGGGTAAACGTGTAGGTGAGCCCATCCTCCGAAACGGAGTAATCACTTGCGACTGCACAGATCAAAGAGCCATTCTCGTTGACCTTTAATAAACCTTCAAAAATGTTAAACAGAATTTCCTTGGTTCCTGCCGCAGTTGCTTTGTGTGGGTCAAGACTGTCAATATCCTGTTGTACTCCAACCACTACTTTGCCACCGTACTTGGGGTCCGCGGTATTCTCGGTACCCTGATTGTTTTCGGTGCTCTCCGTATTGGAAGGAGCGGTAGAGGACTTATCCTCCGAAGACTTGCCACCTGCGCATCCGCCCAGTGCAGCGACCAAGAGAAGTGCCATGAGGGTAATGCTTAATTTTTTCATAATGCTCTCCCTTTCTTCAAGAAAATAAATCTCTCACTATTCAATTGTCACCCCCATTGTAACATAGAAACGGGGAAAAGCAAGTTTTTTTATCAATACAATTCGTGCTTCTTTTTATCGGACACACTGATGTCGCTTCCAAGCTGCACCTCGATGATCTGCAGCTCTTCCTCTGCAAAGACGGTGTGCTTGCAGCCCGCGGGCATCTTGATCGCGTCGCCGACGCTGATCTTCTGCTCCTTGCCGTCAAGGATCGCGTGGCCGCTTCCGGCTACTACGGTCCAAACTTCATCGCGGCGCTCATGGCTGTGATAATTCATGCCATGCCCTGGATTTAAGGTCACTTGGATGGTCATGCTCTGGGGCTTTACGTCAAGCACGCGAAAGCTTCCCCAGCTCTTTTCCGCGAACATGATCTGCTGATCGATGGCGTCGACAAAGGGCTTGATGTAGGAGCTCTGCTCCTTGTCGGAGACGAGGATTCCCTCGGGGCTGACAGCGATCACGGCATTTTTAAGGCCCATGGCTAAGATAGGGATGCCGAGCTCGTTGATGGCATGCACGTTCTCGCACTTCTCGTTAAAGCGCACGTTGCCAATGGTCTTCTCCACCATGGCTTCAGTCAGGGTGTTCCAGGTGCCAAGGTCCTTCCACTCACCGGCGAAGCGCAGTACCGCAATGTCCTTTTCATGCTCCACGACCGCATAGTCAAAGCTGATCTT
>JAFPRF010000361.1 GCA_017400965.1 Lachnospiraceae bacterium | reverse complement strand
GATGACAATGCAACGGAGCAAGAGTGGAATGACTACTACGAGAGCATGGAACAGAATTCCGTATACAATCTCGTGAAGCTGGATGCAGATGGCAATGAAGTTTTCAAGGTAGACTTCACCGATCGCACCAAGGACGGCGAATACTTCTATGCAAATTCCATGATCGCTGATGGACAGGGACGCATCTACATGAGCCTGAACGACAGCGGCGTTCTTCTATTTGATGCGAATGGATCCTGTACTGGCAAAGCACAGCTCAGTGTCCAGGGCTGGATCGATGGCATTGGTTTAGCAAAAGATGGTAAGGTTTACGCTTGCTACTATAATTATTCCGGCGAAAGCGCTTCTGGCATGATCGCTGAGATTGATTTCGACAACAAACAGTTTGGAAAATCTTACAAGAACTTCCCCATCGGCAATGGCAACAGCAAATTGTTCCCTGGTGTTGAAGGAGACATCATTTGCAGCGACAGCAATAGCGTATCCAGTTATTCCTTCGAGAAGGAAGAGTCAACGAAGATTTTGACCTGGCTGGATTGCGACATTGAAGGAAATAAGATCCGCAACGTATATTGCGGAGAAGATGGTGCCATCTACGTAGTTGTTCAGGATTGGGAGAATGGAACCTGTGATTTCGCCGCACTTTCCAAGGTAAAGACCGAAGAGATCGTAAAGCGCGAGACCATCACCGTAGGCGTGATCTATCAGGACAGTACCATTTCCTCTCAGATCGTAAAGTTCAATAAGAGCAATGATAAGTATCGCGTAACAATGAAGGCATACCTTGATGAGAACGATTGGAGCGAGAAAAGCTATCAGGATGCGATCACCAATCTGACCAATGACCTGATCGCAGGTACCGGTCCTGACATTCTTGACCTTAGTGCCATGGACGTTCGCAACCTGGCGAAGAAGGGTGTTCTCGAAGATCTGATGCCTTACTTGACTAAGAGTACCGTTCTCGATAAGAACGACATCTTCCCTGAGATTCTCGAAGCAGGCTCCATGGACGGAAAGCTTTGCTACATTTCTTCCGGCTTTACGCTGGAGACCTTGGCTGGTAAGACCAGCGTTGTTGGAACCAAGCGCGGTTGGACCGTTGAGGACATGATCGCACTGCAGAGAAAATATCCTAACGCTGACATTTTGGATTATGCAGATCAGAGCACGATCATGCAGATCATGCTGATCCTGAACAAGGGCGAGTTCATTGATTACGATAAGAATGAGTGCCATTTTGACACCAAGGAATTTAAAGATGTTTTAACGTTTGCAAAGACCTTCCCGAAGGAGTATGATTATGAGCAGGAGAAGAGACTTGCTCCTTTCCGCTTAAAAGATAATACCTTACTCCTGAGCGACGTAAGCGTCTATGATTTCGCTGAAATGCAGAGCGCTTTGGCTTATTTCGACGGAGAGCCCGTAACCTTTATCGGTTATCCTACCTACGACGGTGGTAACGGTTGTTTACTTAACATGAAGGATAAGTATGGTATCTCATCAAAATCCGCAAATAAGGAAGCTGCCTGGGCATTCTTGGAGGCGATGGTTGCTTCAGCAGCTGAAGATTCAAGCAATTATTTCTATGGCTTCTCCAGCATGAAGTCCATCTACAATAAGCAGAAGGAAGATGCCTTGACCGTGAATTACGTACTCGATGAGAATGGTGATCCCGTTCTTGATGAGAACGGTGAGCCGATCGTCGAAGACATGAACGGTCGTGGCTACACCATGATGGGAGATAACGGTGAGGAGTGGACCTTCAACTATAAGCCCATCACCGAGGAAGAAGTAAACCTCGTAGAGGATCTCTTAAAGGGAGCAAAGGTCATCGATCTGAGCACTGATAACGAGATGAACAACATCATCAATGAGGAGGCGCAGGCATTCTTCTCAGGCAGCAAGTCTTTGGACGAAGTTGTGAACGTGATTCAAAACCGCGTAAACCTGTATCTCAAGGAGAATAACTAAAACTAAGATTCGAGGAAGTCGTTTTGGACAAGAAAGTAAAGCTTACAAAAGCAAAAACTGAATCGAGTTCCGAAGAAAGAGCAAAAAAGGTCAAATTGGCCAGACGGAAGAGCAAGCGATTCCGCAAGCTCAAATTCAAATCAGGCCTTTTCATCGCTCCCAGTTTTCTGGGAGTGATGACCTTTTTTATTGTTCCCTTCGGAGTGATCATTTATTACTCTATGTTGGACAATCCCATTAGCGCAAACTACGTGGGATTTGCCAATTTTAAATCCGTTGCATCAAATGAGGCGTTTCTGACGGCCGTAAAGAATACGGCAATATTTTCAGCGATCGCCGTACCGCTGGCCGTGGTCTTGAGTTTGATCTTGGCCATGGTGCTAGACCTCAATATCCCGGGCAGAACGCAGTTCCGAACATTCTTCTTAAGCCCCATGATGGTACCCGTGGCTTCCATCGTGCTGATCTGGCAGGTGCTGTTCCATAATAACGGTGCAGTGAACGACATGATCATGAAGTTCGGGCTGAACCGCATTGACTGGATGAAATCGAAGTATTCCATTGTCGTGATCGTCGTGCTGTTCCTATGGAAGAATCTGGGCTATAACATGATCCTTTTCATGGCGGCATTGGCGAGCATCCCGAAGGACATCCTGGAGGTGGCAAAGCTCGAAAGCGCGAACCCCTTACAGACCTTCTTTTACATTAAAACGAGATATCTGTCTTCAACGATCCTGTTCGTGACTATCATGTCACTGATCAGCTCGTTCAAGATTTTCCGTGAAATATATTTGCTCACGACGGATTATCCTTATCCTACCATGTACATGCTACAGCATTACATGAACAATAAATTCAAGAAACTCGATTACCAGGCACTGTCAGCCGGAGCCATCATGATGTCTCTGGTCATGGTAGTGATCATCGGCCTCCTGTTCTTCATTGAGGAGCGCTTCGGAAAAGACGTGGAGGGCTGATGATGGAAGAGAATAAGAATCAAGTAATAGTTGAACCAACCCCCGAGGAGGAAATCGTTCCTCGTGCAAAACGAACAGTGAATCAGGAACAGGACAATGACCTGATCGCGTTATTACAGCAAGGGCAGAAAAAGAGAAAGAAAATCCTCAGCATCGAAAAGATCGCGAAAAACGATAAAAAGGCCGCAAGGATCCGAAAGATTGATAACTTTATCAAAATATTCCTTGCAACCGTCATCGCAGCGTTCTTCGCCGTATTATTCCTGATGCCGATCGTACTGACCATATCCAACAGCTTCATGGCATCCTCGGAGATTTCTTCCAACTACGGAACGGTCTTCGCTACCAATGCCAACGGCGGTAAGGTTTACATCTCTGAAAAGGTAAACCTGAAATTCATTCCGGACATGGTATCCTTCAGCCAGTATTCGACAGTGCTCTTTAAGAGCCCAGAATACCTCATGAAGTTTTGGAACTCCGTCATATTGGTGGGACCGATCGTATTATTCCAGCTGATCGTTGCGACACTGGCATCCTACGGATTCGCCAGATATACCGGAAAGGTCCGCGGCGTGATCTTCTTCGCGTACGTGATCCTGATGCTGATGCCTTACCAGGTAACGCTGGTTCCAAACTATCTGGTCAGCAATTGGCTAAACATCCTGGATACCTATTGGGCGATATGGCTGCCAGGTATCTTTTCACCGTTCGCCGTATACCTGCTCACAAAGTTCATGAAGAGAATTCCGAACTCCATGATCGAAGCAGCGCAGATCGACGGCGCCGGAGAGTGGCAGATTTACAGAAAAATCTGCATGCCGCTATGTAAAGGCGCAATCTGCTCGGCGGCGATCCTCGTGTTCATCGATTATTGGAACATGGTAGAGCAGCCCCTGATCCTCCTAGCCGATGGCGAAAAGCACCCGCTGTCCGTGTTCCTAAGTAAGATCAATAGCGGCGAAGTTGGATTGGCATTCGCCGTGGCAACCATTTACATGGTGCCGACGCTCCTTGTTTTCCTCTACGGTGAGGAATATCTGGTAGACGGTATTACCTACCAGGGTGGCGTTAAGGGTTAAAAAGATAATAAGACAAAAGTTCATATACGTAAGGAGAAGAACAATGAGCGAGAAAGGTAATAAGAGAAGAGAATGGATCAAATCAGCGGCCATCGTATTCTTAACGATCATGTTGATCTTAACCTTCTTTTCCCAGACCATCATGAATCATTCCCTGCCTCAGGTGGCAACGAAGTTCGTACAGAGCGGTACGATCACTTCGAAGATCCGTGCCAGCGGAAACGTAGAGAGCGGGGATCCCTATACCATTGAAGTGGATAGTCAATATTTAGGCAGAAAGGTTACGTCCATTGCCGTTAAGGAAGGAGATAAGGTACAAAAGGGTGACGTGCTTTTTACCTTGGCTGACGGCGACGGCACTGAGCTTCAGGAAGCGAAGGATGCATTGACGGCTGCAGAAAATACCTTGAAGATCGCGCAGGACGCATATGACAAATACATTCTGAGCGACGGTATTAAGCTTTCCGACATCAATATATCGAAGCAAAACGTATCTGCAGCAACCTATCGTCAGATGATCACGGATTATCAGGCACAGCGTCAGGCGGCAGAAGATAAGATCAACCAGATCCAGGCTGCCATTGATCAGTTTGAACAGCTCATCGCAGATTGCGACACTCAGCTTGGTTTTGAGGCAAATAAGGCCAGCGTCCTTCAGGATAAGGTAAGTACCGCACAGACGGTCGTAAGTCAGAAGGAAGCAGCGCAGCTAGCAGCGGATCAGGCGGTTACGGATGCATCAACTGCAAAGGCCAATGCCGAGGCAGAAAGCACAAAGCTTGAGGCAGATTATCTGGCAGATCCTACGGCCTTTGAGGACATCGAGGCTGACAGAGCAGCGGTGGCTGCAAAGATTGCTGCTGCTGATGCAGAGCTCACCGCTAAGCAGACGGCATTAAACACTGCAAATACGGAACTGAAGACCGCGCAGGACGCACTGGCAACGGCCATCGCAAACAAGGATGCACAGGATGCCAGCAGCACTTCCGGTAATGTTTCCGCACTGAAAAATGATTATTCCAACAGCTTATATGCATACAAAAAGCAGATGACAACTGCAGAAGAGGAGAAGAAGAATATCCAGGATAAGCTGGATGAACTTCTTTCCGCGATCAGCAACGCATCCGAACTTCAGAGACTGGATTCTGACATTTCCAGTGCAAAGAAGGAAGTGACAAAGGCAAAGAAGAAGGTAGACGAGCTCACCAGTGAGAACGCAGGAAATGAGATCGTTTCTGACATTGCAGGTACCATTGCTACCATTAACGTATCCAGCGGCAAGAAGTTAGATACCCGTGACGCCGTGATCCTGCAGCCCGAAGGACAGGGTTATTACCTGAACATCACCGTGACGAATGAGCAGGCAAGACTTGTTTCCGTAGGTGATAAGGCGAGTCTTACGAACTCATGGTATTACAATGACATGGACATTACCTTAAAGAGCATTCGCCCTGACAAGCAGAACCCTTCCAAGAATAAGCAGCTGACCTTTACCATTGACGGTCAGGTATCCGTTGGACAGAATTTGAGCATTTCCGTTGGTCAGAAGAGTCAGAACTATGATTGCATCGTTCCCAAGAGTGCCCTTCGTAACGATACCAACGGCGATTATCTCTTGATCGTAGAATCCAAGAGCACGCCTCTTGGCAACCGCTACATCGCAACCAGAGTTGACGTACAGATTCTCGCTGAGGATGACACCCAGGCAGCCGTAAGCGGTGCATTGAACGGTTGGAGCGATTACGTGATCACAACGGCATCTGCACCGATCCAGGCAGGCAGTCAGGTTAGAATTACGGAGAACTAAGGCAGGATAAGCTAAGGTGAAGAAAATTCGAATTACAAAACAAAAAATCATAGGTACGCTTATTTGCATTGCCTTTGCGATCGTGGCGCTAACATTACATCTCATCCGCAACGGGATCATTGAAAAGCAGGTTAGCCAGCAGATGGCAGAGCGTTGGCACATGGAGACAGGCGCCGCGCAGATCAGCTGCTTCTTTACTTCGAATGCAGGCGTGACGGCGAATCAGATCATAGGCTTCGAGCATTCATTGGATAGCGCTTTGCAGGAAGCATCCATCACGTTGGAGAATGAGGAAGAGGGATCAAGCGCAAGATTATGGTCCGATGCCTATAGTGCAAAAGGTTCAGCCATGTTGTCAACGAAGAGAGCTACCATCAGTGCCAAAGCCATCGGCGTTGGCGGAGATTTCTTTCAGTTCCACCCCATGGATCTCGAGTATGGCAACTACTTTTCAGATAGTGACGTGAATAAAGATCTCGTCGTGATCGATGAAGAGATCGCTTGGCAGCTTTTTGGCGGTATCAACGTAACAGGTAAGATCATTGACGTCGGTGGACAGCCACACCTGATCGTAGGCGTGATCAAGCGTCCCCAGGGCAAGATGGAACAAAATGCCGGGCTGACGGATTCGATCATTTACATGTCCTACGAATCTTTGGAACAGCATGGAAGCATGGAACCGATCAGCCACTTTGAGATCGTGATGCCAAATCCCATCAAGGGTTTCGCCATGGACATGGTAAAGGATAAGCTTTCCGTGAACCCAGACGAGGTTGTCATGATCGAGAATACGAAACGATTTTCGTATGAAAGAAGCCTCAAACACTTAAAGGAATTCCCTTACCGCTCCATGACGGCAAAGGCGATCATATACCCTTACTGGGAAAATCTTGCAAGAGGCTATGAAGATATTGTTGCGTTATACGCACTGTTTGTGGTATTATTTTCTGCGGTTCCCGCGATCGCCCTTCTGATCTTGATCATTCAGCTGTGGCGACATAAGAAATGGACGGCCAAATCCATTTGCGAGAAGATTGGAGATAAGATCTACCAGCTTCGCGCAAATTTAAGGAACAATCGGCGCTCGAAAAAAAGAGTGCCGATCAATATTAATTTTGACGAGGAGGAGAAGAATGAAAAAGTCGAATAAGTGGAAACGAATTTTGGCACTCGGACTTGCAGCGGTCATGACCTTGAGCGTGGCTGGCTGTAACAATCAAAAGAATGGAGAAAATGGCGAAGGGGGCGGAAAGGACGGCGGAAAGACCGTTGCCGCAGATCCGAGCCTCGCAAAGCAGTACGTATATCGCTACAAGGACATTGAAATTGGTGCGAATGCGGAAGACATGAGCTTCCTTGCAAGCCGTAAGGGAGCAGATCAGTTGGAGCTGTTATCCTCCTACTGGGATTATTCTTCAAATTATACTGGACAGCAGGTACTGACCTTCTATACGCTGGATCTAAACGGTAACTTCAAGGCAAGCGTAAACCTAAACACCAACTACGAATCAGAGGATACGGAAACGAAGCAAACTTCTTCTGAAGAAGAGTTCGATTACGAAACTTATGAGTATGATTACATGAACTTTAATAGTGCATGCCTGAGCAATGACGCAATCTACGCAGTTCGTAATCACAATCATGAGTACTATGAAGATGGCGAGTACAAATACGAGCAGGATTATGCCGTTTGTGCATGGGATAAGACAAGCGGAGACCAGCTTTTCACTGTTCCATTTGACATGTCAAAGTACCAGAACGATGAATCATGGACTGACGTCTCTCAGATCGTTTCCTTATCTGATGGAACCGTTGCAATCATCATGTCAGGTGATAATGCCGGCATCATCAGCGTATCCAAGGATGGTACCATTTCTGATCTGAAGAAATTATCCGGAGCACAGGAATTATTAAACGGTGAACCTCAGTATGCAATCCGCGATGACGGTAGCATGTACGTTGCATTCTACAATGATGATTGGACCAAGCAGTACATTGCAACCTACAATCCTGCAACGGGCAGCCTGGGCGAGAAATATGAGGTTCCTGAGACCGTTAGATATCAGGGCTTCTATAACATCAGCGCCGGCATTTCCTATGATCTTGTATATTCCAACAATGATGGCGTGTACGGATTTAACCTCGGCGAAACCGAGCAGCATAAGATCATGGATTACGTCAATTCCGACCTGGTTGCATACAATATCAATAACATTGTACAGCTCACGGCAGAAAGCTTCATTGGAACCTATTACGACAATACTAATTACAAAACGACCATGGCATACTTCTCTTACGTAAAGCCTGAAGACATACAGGACAAGAAGGTTATGGTATTC
>JAFPRF010000360.1 GCA_017400965.1 Lachnospiraceae bacterium | reverse complement strand
TGAGAAGATGGGAGAGCACGTCGCGGCTTTCGGAATTTCCCAAGGTCGACTCCCAAGTCATCAGCTTGAACAGATCATGACAGTACTGCGCGTCACTGACCTGGAAGGGCTGATTTTTTAATGGAAGTTGCTCTGCGAAGGGCTCGTCGCAGCGGAAACGGATCCAGTCGTTGGCATAGGTCTCCTCGCAGGCACGGTAGAGCACGTGGGAGCCTGGCGTGTACAGGATCACGGTCCCCGCAGGGAAACGGTGGAAGGATGCACTGCGACGCTCCTCTAACGAGAGCGGCGCGCGGGCCTCCGTTCCCAGGGCCTCATCCCCCTCCGTTAGGTAAAGCTCCACGGGCGTCGCCGTCAGGAGTAAAAGATAGGAATCATGTCCAGCCGGCAGACCGTAAATGAAGCCGGAGGGGTGCTTGCCGTCATAGCCGATAAATTCAATTTCTAACATGCTCATTTCTCCCTTTAGATCAATGCTCACACAGAAAAATGTCGTTTAAACCTTAGAATAGATCAATTTTTTTCCATTATAGATCATTGGAAAAACAGCGTCAAGAAGGTACACTATTGTTTATAATGAGAAAGTGTCTGACTATGGCAAAAATCAGATCACATAACAAAAACAGGAGGAACTGAAAATGAAGAAATTAGGTTTCAACCCCTATCTGCCTTCCTGGGAGTACGTTCCCGACGGCGAACCCTACGTATTTGGGGACAGGGTGTATGTTTACGGCTCTCATGACAAGTACAATGGTCACGTATTCTGTCTGGGCGATTACGTAACCTGGTCCGCGCCCGTGGACGATCTTGGAAACTGGAGATATGAGGGCGTGATCTATGAAAAGACCCAGGATCCCCTGAACAAGGCTGGAAAGATGTGCCTTTACGCGCCCGACATGACCATCGGTCCCGACGGCAGATACTATCTTTACTATGCACTGGATAAGCTTCCCATCATTTCCGTGGCAGTTTGCGACAGCCCTGCCGGAAAGTTTGAATTTTATGGCTACGTACACTATGCAGACGGCACGAAGCTGGGCGAGAGAGCAGGCGATGAGCCGCAGTTCGATCCCGGCGTGATCACCGAGGACGGCAAGACCTACCTCTACACCGGCTTTTGCGGACGTGGCGACAAGTCCAGAACCGGATCGAGACTCCAGGTGCTGGCAGAGGACATGCTGACCATCATCGAAGAGCCGAAGACCGTGGTACCCGGCGTGGAATATCAGGCAGGCACCGGCTTTGAGGGACATGCCTTCTTCGAGGCATCCTCCATCCGCAAGGTGGGCAATAAGTATTATTTCATCTATTCCTCCACGCCCATGCACGAGCTGTGCTACGCGACTGCGGATGACCCCAGAGGGCCCTTCACCTACGGCGGCGTGATCGTCAGCAACTGCGACATCGGCATCTCCAAGGATAAGCCCGCGGACCTGCCAGTGGCATACGGCGGAAACAACCACGGCAGCATCATTGAAATTAACGGCAACTGGTACATTTTCTACCACAGACAGACCAACGGCACCTGGTACAGCCGCCAGGTATGCGCTGAGAAAATCGAGATCCTGCCTGATGGCACGATCCCTCAGGTAGAGCTCACGAGCTGCGGCTTAAACGGCGGCCCGCTTCCCGGAAAGGGAACCTATGGCGGATACCTCGCATGCAACCTCTTCACGGACAAGCCTATGCCTTACGTGGGCGGCGATGCGTTCCCGAAGATCATGCAGGACGGTCGCGATGGCGACGAAGAGCCCGGCTACATCGGCAACATCAAGAACAACGCAACCGCAGGCTTCAAGTATTTTGACTTCCAGGGCGTGAAGGCCATCACCCTGACGGTGAGAGGCTACGCCAACGGCGAATTTGAAGTGCGCACCAGCCGCGAGGGCGAGGTGCTCGCAAGGATCAAGGTAGATTACACCAACGTTTGGGAGGATTACCGGAGCGAGATCAGCATACCGGACGGCGTGGGTGCCATCTTCCTGACCTACAAGGGCGGCGGAAATGCAAGCCTTCTGCAGTTTACACTGGAATAAAGGCGGCAAAGGAATATGAGATTTAAGAGGATCCGAAACGTGCTTTTGTGCATGGGACTGTCAGCGATGATGCTCGCGGCTTCCTGCGGAAGTGAGGGCGAAAAGCAGCAGGCGGACACGGCGCAGAGCACGGAGACAAGTCAGGTTCAGAGCCAGAGCGAGAGCACTGGAGAAGAAAATAATTCACAGGAGGTAGAGAGTATGGACTATTCCGAAATCTTCAAGAACATTCAATTGGCAAAGAGCTACAAGGGCGTGATGAACAACAACCCCATCATTGAGCAGCATTACGGCGCAGACCCCTTCGCACTGGTTTATGATGACACCGTATATTTTTACATGACCGCTGACGCGTACGAGTATGACGCATCCGGCGCCATCAAGGAGAACACCTACGGCAAGATCCGCAGCCTTTACGTGGTTTCCACGAAGGACATGATCAACTTCACCGATCACGGCGAGATCACCATCGCAGGTGCTGGCGGCGCAACCAAGTGGGCGCACAATTCCTGGGCTCCCGCGGCTGCATGGAAGGAAGTGGACGGCAAGCCTAAGTTCTTCCTGTATTTCGCAGACAATGGCGGCGGCATTGGCGTGGTAACTTCTGACAGCCCTGTCGGTCCTTTCGTAGACGAGCTGGGACATGGCCTGATCCGCAGAGACATGGAGAACTGCGGCAACGTAGAATGGCTCTTTGACCCTGCAGTTCTTGTGGACGATGACGGCAAGGCTTACATTTACTTTGGCGGCGGCGTGCCTCAGGGCAAGGCTTCCCATCCCATGACTGCGAGATGCGCACAGCTCGGCGACGACATGATGAGCCTTGTTGGCGTTCCGACCACCATCGATCCTCCTTACCTCTTCGAGGATTCCGGCATCCATAAGTACGGCGACACCTACTACTACACCTACTGCTCCAACTTTAGCGTGGACAAGGAAGGCACCGCAGAGTGGGGCATGGAGAACGGCGAGATCTGCGTGATGGAGAGCAAGAACCCCTTAGGGCCCTTCACCTACAAGGAGAGAATCTTAAAGAACCCTGGTTACTACTTCGGCACCGGCGGAAACAACCACCATGCAATCTTCAAGTTCAAGGATCAGTGGTACGTCACCTATCACACCCGCATTCTTGAGACCGCACAGGGCATCGTAAAGGGCTATCGTTCCACCAGCATCGATGAGATCACCATCGCTGAGGACGGCACCATCGGCAACGTAAAGATGACCAAGGATGCGCGCAAGCAGGTTGGGTACCTGAATCCTTACGAGACCATTAACGCAGCAACCTTCGCAGCAATGGGCGGCGTGGACACCGCACCTGCTGATGAAGTGAGCAAGAAGTACGGTTGCGGCAACCTTCTTCTGACCGCCATTAATGACGGCGATTTCGTAAAGCTGCAGGGCGTGGACTTCGGCGACAAGGGCGCTACCACCGTAAAGGCTACCGTGAAGACCAACGGTAAGGACGGCGTGATCCGCGTGACCACCAAGTTCGCTAACGGCGACGTAGCCGGCTACATCCCCGTGAAGGCAGATGGAGCTGACACCACCGTCATTTCTGCGAAGCTCGACGCACCGATCACGGGCGTTCAGGATGTTTACTTTACCTTTAGCGGCGAAGGATATGAAGTTGTAGACTGGATTTTCGAGTAAACGTAAGTATGGGAGATAATGTATATGGAAATAAGGGTTAAGGCTGGTGACAAGGCGGCGTTCCACAACCAAGTCGACTTCTGCATCGGCACCGGCAGAATGGGGCTTGCGCTCCACAAAGAATATCATGATCAGTTAAAGCTGTGCCAGGACTACATCGGCTTCCAGCACATCCGCGGCCACGGCCTGTTCTGCGATGACATCGGCATCTACCAGCAGCATCGCGACAACCCCTGGGAGCAGGATGGCCCCTACGAGGTGGAGTACAACTTCACCTACCTCGACAGAGTCATGGACGACTACCGCTCCATGGGCTTAAAGCCCTTCCTGGAGCTCGGCTTCATGCCTTATAAAATGGCCAGCGGCACCCAGACCATCTTTTACTGGAAGGGCAACACCACACCGCCCAAGGAGTACGAGGATTGGAAGAAGATGGTGCAGGCACTCCTGCGCCACCTCATCGAGCGCTACGGCGAGGACGCGTACACCTTCCCCATCGAGGTTTGGAATGAGCCCAACCTCCCTGGATTCTGGTATAAGGCTGACATGGACGAGTACTTTAAGCTCTTTAAGGAGAGCTTCTACGCCATCAAGGAAGTGTCCGATCGCTTCCGCGTTGGCGGCCCTGCGGTCTGCGGCGGTACCGATGAGAAGTGGATCAGCGCCTTCATGGAGTTCTGCCACGTGAATAAGATCCCCGTGGACTTCGTGACCAGACACCACTACACCACCGAGCTTCCCGAGAGAGACGGCCACTACGGTTATGCGGAGCTCATGAACGAAGAGGATGGTTTTGCAAACCTAAAGACCACCCGCGACATTATCGACAAGTACGACGAGTACAGAGGAATGGAGATCCACATCACGGAGTACAACACCTCCTACATTCCGAACTGCCCGTTGCATGACACCAACCAAAACGCAGCTTACATAGCAAAGCAGCTGTCCCGCCTGGGCGACGGCAATGAGTCCTATTCCTACTGGACCTTCGGCGACGTCTTCGAGGAGCAGGGTATTCCCTTTACGCCCTTCCACGGCGGCTTTGGTCTGGTAGCGAACGGCTGCATCCCCAAGCCTACCTTCTGGACCTTCGTGTTCTTTAAGAACTTAAAGCGCGGCGAAGGCGAGTGCGTCTTCAAAAATGACAATGCCGTCATTATGAAGATGAAGGACGGCTCCTTTAGGGGCGTGCTTTGGAACGATTCCAGAAATCGCTGCGGCAAGGACTTCACCATGAACCTCTCTTTGGAAACCGAAGCCGGCGAGTACTGCATCCTGACCAAGCGCGTGGACGAGGATACCTGTAATCCTTTGAAGCTATGGCATGACCTCGGCGAGCCCGCCAATCCCGACGCGGCAACGACCGAGCTCATTAAGACGGCTGCGCAGCCCTTCGTTAGAACCTTTAGAAGAAAGACGAGCGGCGATAGCCTTGACTTTAGCGTTAGCATGCCGGAGCATGCAGTGGTTTACTTCGAGGCGAAGAACGCACCCGTGAAGCCTGACAGAGGCTACCGCTATGAGCACGTGACCCAGCAGGGCAGCATCAATCCACTGACCAAGCTCGATTATCCCGATCCCGACGTAATCCGCGTGGACGATACCTACTACATGGTGAGCACCACGATGTACTTTATGCCAGGCTGTGAGATCCTCAGATCCTACGATCTCGTGAACTGGGAGCATTGCTCTTACGTTTATGACAGACTGGATTCCACGCCGGCGCAGCAGCTCTTGGGCGATCTGAACATTTATGGCCAGGGCATGTGGGCAGCGTCGATCCGCTATCATGAAGGCACCTTCTACGTGATCTTTGTTGCGAATGACACCCACAAGACCTACCTCTTTAAGTCCCAGAGCATCGACGGACCTTGGGAGAAGAGTGAGATCCAGGGCTTCTTCCACGACAATTCACTGCTCTTTGACGACGACGGACGCGTGTACATCGTATCTGGCAACCGTGAGATCCACCTGACCGAGCTAAAGCCCGACCTCAGCGGCCCGAAGGAGGGCGGATTTGACAAGGTTGTCATAAAAGACCGCGACGACGCGTACCTTGGCTACGAGGGAGCGCATTTCTACAAAATGAATGGAAAGTATTACCTGTTCTTCATTCACATGCCCAGAGAGACCGGGCGCCGCACGGAGGCTTGCTTTATCGCAGATTCCATCGACGGCGAATGGACTGGCGGCGACGTGATGGGAGATGACAGAGGCTACTGCGGCAGCGGCTGCGCCCAGGGCGGCATTGTTGACACGCCTGACGGAAAGTGGTATTCCATCGTCTTCCAGGACAGCGGCGCAGTGGGCAGACTTCCCATTTTGATGCCGGTACGCTTTAATGACGAGACGGGCATGCCCGAGTTTGGCTTCCATGGCAAGGCACCTCTGATCTTCAAGACCCCTGCAGGAAAGCCTGGCTATGAGTACGAACCCCTCGTTGGCAGCGATGACTTCAAGGACGTGAACGACGCGAAGTGCGAAAAGTGCGCTGAGAAATATGCGAGAACCCACGCAAGCTTCGGCTTCAAGAGCCGTTGGCAGTTTAACCATGAGCCTGACCTGTCGCTCATTGAGAGAGACGAGACGAAGGGAACGGTTACCGTGACCTCAGGCAAGGTGTGCCAGAACGTGGTACAGGCGAGGAACGTACTGACCCAGAGAACCATGTTCCCTGGCGCGGCAGCAGAGGTACTCGTGGACGGTTCGGCTCTGAAAGAGGGCGATTTCGCCGGCCTGTGCCTGCTCGAGAGCGCGTATGCCTTCGTTGCCCTGACGAGACGAGGCGGCGAACTCTACGTTGTGATGAAAAACCGCAAGGCACCCGAGGGAATTTGGGGCGAGAGACATGATATGGAGACCGGCGATGAATGGGCAGCCGTAAAGGTGACCCCTTCCATGCTCGTACAAAGCGGAGAACGCGAGTGGGTAAGACTTCGCGCCGAGACCGATTTCGCGTACATGAAGGACGAGGCGCAGCTCTTCTACGCTGACGGCGAGAAACGCACCGCCATCGGCCCTGTTTCTAAGCTCCGCTTCAAACTCGACCACTTTACCGGCGTACGCTTCGGCCTCTTCCTTTACAGCACCGAGCAGGCCGGCGGCCGCGCAACCTTCTCCGACTTCATCTACCAGACCAAAGTAGACGGCGTTTGGGAGAAGAGATAGCACCTAGATAGTAAAATATGTATGCCGGGCATAGGCACTCCGCCTACGCCCGGTATTCGGTTGTAAAGCTTGTACGTACCTCGAGGGGAGAGGATAGGACAGTCATTCTAGGTCGGGCGTGCCCTGCGGCACGTTCCTCGTTACACTCGGAATCGCAGGCATAGCCTGCGACGTGGTTAGTAGAATGACTGTCCTATCCTAGGCCCCGAGGGCCATAACAGGAGGACACATGAAAGAATTATGGTATCGGCAGCCAGCCAAGGTTTGGGAAGAAGCTTTGCCGCTGGGTAACGGGCGTCTCGGCGCCATGGTATTTGGTAATATTGAGGCGGAACGCCTCCAAGTGAATGAGGAGAGCGTCTGGTACGGCACCCTAAAGGACCGCATCAACCCCGACGCGAAGGCAAACCTTCCGGAGGTGCGCAGACTCATCCGTGAGGGCCACGTCAGCGCAGCTCAGGAACTCATGGGAACTGTTTTGACGGGGTGCCCCTGCAGCCAGAACCCCTACCAGACCTTGGGCGACGTAAAACTCTACTTTAAGCACACGGGCGTGAAACAAGAGGATGCGGAGTCACCGGACATGGTGGTCTCCAACTTGGAACCCGCGAAATTAAATTACAAAAGGAGCCTCTCCCTTTCCGAGGGAATCTGCCGTACCCAGTACGAGATCGCTGGCGCAAAATACCTGCGCGAGTGCTTTATTTCCAAGCCTGCGGACTGCATGATCCTGCATTTCACCGCCTCAGAAGCGGGAAGAATTTCCTTTACCTTAAAGCAGGAGCGCGGCCATTTCTTCAAGGGCGTGAAGAAGACTTTCTCAGGCACACAGGCAAACGGCGTCGTACTCTTTGGCCGCCCCGGCGAGGATGGCCATGCCTTCGTCATGATGACCAAGTGCAGCGTTAAGGGCGGCGTTAGAAAGGTGCTCGGCGAGAGCCTGATCGTCGAGAATGCGGACGAGGTGACCCTGTATTTCGGTGCGGTGACCCAGTACCGCTACAAGGATGCGGACTACGCGTCTTTAGAAAATGCGCTTTGCGAGCAGCTTGAGCAGGTAATGCAGACAAAGTACGACGATCTGAAGGCGGAGCACATAGCCGATCATGCCTCCCTCTTTGACCGGGTTTCGCTGACGCTAGCGAAAGAAGAGTGCGACCTGCCCACCGATGAGCGCCTTGCGCGCGTGCAGGCGGGAGAGGTGGACCTTGGTCTCGAGGAACTCTTGTTTGATTACGGACGGTATCTCATGATCGCGGGCAGCAGGCCTGATACGCTGCCGCTGACCCTGCAGGGCATCTGGAATAAGGATTTTACGCCCCCTTGGGAGTCCAAATATACGATCAACATCAACCTGGAAATGAATTATTGGCCGGCGGAGCCCTGCAATCTGTCCGAGTGCCACCTGCCAATCCTTACTTTATTAAAGAAGATGGTGCCATTTTATTGTTGTTTTGATATAATTATTCAACGATGGTGATCAGCCCGGCGGGTTGGCGGTATGAATCGGGGATGACACCCTGAAGTGTATGCTCTATATAATCCGCTAAGACATCATAGCACATTTTCGTCGGTTCATTGAGCAAGGGGCAATCCTTGAGCGTACCATAGAAACCGCCGGTAGCATAGTAATCCGAAGTACCGATCGTATAGATACCGTCTGCGG
>JAFPRF010000359.1 GCA_017400965.1 Lachnospiraceae bacterium | reverse complement strand
GCGTTATTTACAAGGGAGACATCGTGGAAGTAGCGGACGCAGAAGAGCTCTTTGATTTCCCGCTGCATCCTTACACCAGATCCCTGATCTCTGCGATCCCGATCCCGGATCCCGTACTCGAGAAGAATAAGGTTCTTGTGACCTATGATCCTTCCATACATGATTACAGCACCGACAAGCCCGAGCTGGTTTGTGTCGGCAACGATCACTGGGTATTCGGTAACCAGAAAGAAATCGAAGAGTATAAGAGAATCCGCGAGGAGGGTACGCCGATCAAGTCGGTGACCATCATCGGTGAGAACGCGAAGGCGGAAGACATTCCTGAGCAGAAGCCGTTGACTGCAGCGGAAAACGAGTTTCTGGAGAGACCCGTGCATGATACGGGCAACATCCTTTTGGGAATCCTGTCCTTCCTGCTTCCCATCCTGGGCATTCCCGCAGCTTTGATCTTCAAGCACTTTAAGTATTATCGCAATTATAAGGTCTGCAAAAAGGGCGCCATCGGCGGATTTATCTTGCTCGGCATTATTGCCGTACTCTTTGCCCTATTGCTGATCATTGCGCAAGTGTAATGGGGCGCACGGCGAGGGACAACAGACCAAACCTAAAACCCGTACAGCGGATCGAGCTATCGGAGGGAAACGTTAAAGCGAGAATAATCGCCGTGATCGTTTTTGCACTACTCGGCATCGGGAGCATTGCCTACGCGATGTTTTCCATGCTAGGCTCGAAAAGCGGGTGGGAGACCATAGAGGCAAATAACGGCTCCTTGGGTGACATATCCAAGGAGTTTGTTTTTACCTATCGATTGGGCGCCGCAGACATGTCCCCTACGGCAGAAAAGAAAGCCCTGACGACCCTATATACAAACTTTACCAGAAAAGCGTACCAGATCTTTCTGGCGAATGAGCGCTACAATGATGTCACGGGCCTGTATGCCCTGAACGTGAATCCAAACACGGAACTGACCATTGATCCAGCCCTTTACAAGGCGCTGCAGACCGTGACGGCGGACGGAAGCCGCGTCATCTATCTGGCGCCTCTATATAGCCAATATGCAGCCGTATTTTACTCTAGGGAGGATGCGGAGGCCGCAGAGTACGACCCCATGAAGAACGCAGAGCTTACGGAAGAGGTTCAAACGCTCCTGGGCTATGTAAATGACCCCACGAGCGTTGACCTTACCTTCCTTGGCGAGAATCGCGTTTGTCTGAAAGTATCTGACGAGTACAAAACCTACCTTTCCGAGAACTGGGGAACGGACTACCTGGATTTCGGGTGGATGCGAAATGCCTTTATCGCGGATTACATCGCGGACGGACTTCTCGCGGCAGGGTATCAAAACGGCGTTCTTACCAGCTGCGATGGTTTCGTGCGCAACATGTATGCAGGAAAAGAGAAGGGGAGCTTTTCGGTATACCACCGCGATGGCAATGTCGTAAAACAGGAATTCTCCATGGAATTTGATGATGCCAGAAGCTATGTCTTCCTGCATGATTATCCCTTAGGCGTATTGGAGAGCGAGCACTACTATGAATACGCAGACGGCACCATCCGCTGCCCCTACGTGGACCCTGCGGACGGTAACGCCAAAGCCGTCGTCGATACCTTCATCGCCTACGCCCCCCAAAGCCAGGGACTTTGCTGCAGCGAACTCCTCATGCATGC
>JAFPRF010000358.1 GCA_017400965.1 Lachnospiraceae bacterium | reverse complement strand
TGGCATCGGGCCTGTTTGCCTGTAAGGTTTCGATGAGACTGCGCATGGCGCCTGCATAAGTTGTTACGTCCTTCGGGTCTGTCCAGTTTTCCACGGGCGCGCCGACGAAATAATCGTTGAGGCCAAAGTGGAGAACGATGAGAAGGTCCCTGCCTGAAGAAGTCTCTTCGTCAGCGAGGCGCTTGCTTAGGTTTTGACTGGCGTTTTCATTCTCCGCAAGAATGGAAGGATCCTTTGCCAGATAAGCGCCTATGATGGATCTTGCGTCGGAGACGCGTTCGCCGGTGGCAGCGGCGCCGCCCCATCCAATGTTGTAGGTACGGGCGCCTGTAAAGTCGGCAACGAGCCCTGGAATGGAATCATGTCCCGTATAATTTCCGATCACACTGTCGCCAAAGAAGATCACGTCGAGGTTCTTAAAGCTCGGGAAACGATAGCCGTTCTCATGCACGTCGCTCAGGAGCTTACTGAAGGTGTCAAAGACCTCCGCGATGTTTTCGGGAAGAAAGTTACAGTTGTGCTTTACGTCAGCGTAGATATACACCTTTTGGGCCACGCCCTTGTTTAAGAGGTTCCCCTTTACGTAATTGGCGTCATCAGCGATGAGCCATTCCTGCGCGAAGAAAGAGTAGACCTGGATCTCGTCCTTTTCGAGGAGCTTTTGCGTGAGGTCGAGGTAAGCGTTGAAGGTTTTTTCGGGATGGCGGTCCTTCATCCATTCGGACAGGCGACGGTAGGTGGGAATGATCAGGAAGGTCACACCGGGAAAGGCTTCCTTGCACTCGAGGATCTGCTCAGCCGTCACTTTCTTTGGATCAACGCCGAGATAGATGCAGTGCATTTCGTTCTCGGAGAGCTTTACGTCCTTCAGGTACCTTTGCATGGTCTTGAAATTTGGGATGCAGTCGTCGAGAAGAAGCACGTCGTCCGCGCGGTAGTGCGAGAAATCCTCGGGATCATAGGTGCTGATGGGATACATTGACAGGAAAACGCAGTTGTATTCCGAATCCGCAAGTAGCGCGTCATTCTTTTTTTGCGCCGAAGCGGTACGCACATAGAGAACGGTCGCGATGACGGCTATGATGAGTATGAGAATTGCCGTGACCGGCAAGAGAATCTTTTTCTTCATGGGAAGCTCCTTTTTCCGTAGGGGATTCTAGGTCACATTATAGCATAGATTTAGAGAAATCAAAAAGTAAATTTACGAATATCGGTTAGGAAACAAACGTCATGAAGATGATCTGGCAAAAATTAAATCGCCTTTTGGATAAGAAACAAAAAAGAACCATGTTTGGTCTGATGATCATGATGATCATCGGCGGCTTTCTGCAGATGGCCAGCGTAGGCGTTCTCGTAGAGACGGTGAACGTGGTGATCGATCCGGAGGCCGTGGCGAAAAGTAAGACGGCGGGAAAGATTTACGAGATGATGGGGAGCCCGGATTTTAGCATGTTCTCGATCACGGTCATGGCGACGCTGATCTTGACCTTTATTCTAAAAAATGGATTTTTGTTCTTCCAAAACAAGGCAACCTTGGCCTTCGTTTACACCAACCAGTTCCGTACCTCGGAGCGACTGATGAAGAATTACATCAAACGCCCCTACGAGTTTTTCCTGAATGCGGACACGGCCGTGGTGCAAAGAAGCATCACCTCCGACGTCAACAACATGTACGCCCTGATCCTGGCGCTGTTGCAGCTCATGTCGGACGGCGTGATGGCCTTCTTTGTGGTGGGGTACTGCTTCCTCAAAAACGGTCTGATGACCTTTGTGATGGCCTCCGTCATGGTGGTGCTCATGGTGGTGATCAAGAAGGTCTTAAAGCCGATCCTGCTCAAGGCCGGTGCGGACAATCAGCGCTTCTACAGCGGTCTGTTCAAATGCATTTCACAGATGGTGCATGGCATTAAGGACGTAAAGGTTTCGGGAAGCGAGAAGTATTTTGTGGATCAGTACGGCGACTGTGGTAAGGGCTACGTGGAGTGCGTGCAGAAGTACAGCCTCTACAACATGATGCCCAAGCTCCTCATCGAGACGGTCTGCGTAACGTCGATGATGCTCTTTATCATCACGGAAATCTTACTTGGACTGCCGACCGAGAATCTGATGGAGTCCTTGAGTACCCTGGCGGCAGCAGCATTTGTACTGCTTCCGGCGGTAAACCGCATCAATAACCAGATCACGTCCATCACCTATCTTGAGCCCTTCTTCAAGGGCGTTGCAGACAATCTGCAGGACGAGATCAACGGCGAAAATATCGACATCTCTGATTTTGAAAAGCCCAGCGAGCGCATGGAAGTCAAGGAGAAGATCGAGCTCTCCGACATTTCTTACGCTTATCCCAATAGCGACAAGCTGATCTTTGATCATGCCACAGTTGAGGTTCCGATCGGAAAGAGCGTCGGCATCGTGGGAACGACCGGTGCCGGAAAGAGTACCGTAGTCGACATCATGCTGGGACTCCTAAAGCTCCGCGGCGGCAAGGTGCTGGCGGATGGTAAGGACGTCATGGAAAATTACAGGGGATGGCTTAAGAACGTGGGCTACATCCCGCAGATGAGTTTTATGCTGGATGATTCCATCCGAAAGAACGTGGCCTTTGGCGTGCCCGAAGCGGAAATCTCCGAGGAAAGAGTCTGGGAGGTGCTTCGCGAGGCACAGCTCGACGACTTCGTAAAGACCCTGCCGGATGGTCTGGATACCAAGATCGGTGAGCGCGGCATTCGTCTTTCCGGCGGACAGCGTCAGCGTATCAGCATCGCGAGAGCGCTCTATGATGACCCGAAGATTTTGATCTTGGACGAGGCGACCTCTGCCGTGGACAACGACACCGAGGCAGCCATTATGGAATCCATCAATCGCTTCCAGGGCCGTAAGACCCTGCTCATCATTGCGCATCGCCTGCAGACGATCGAAAAGTGTGACATGGTGTATCGCGTGGAAAACGGTAGCGTAAAGCGGAAACGATAGGGGCAAGGAACCATGCCGAAGGAGAATCAGAAACAAAATTGGATAGTTTGGCTGATCGCGGCTCTGATTTTTCTGGCGCTGCTTTTGGCTTTCGCCTTTGCCTGGCATGCAAAAAAGAGCGCGCGGCCTAAGACTATCGTCTTTGGCGATAGCCTGATGGCAATCGCCCGGGGCGAGGATTCCGTGCCGGACAGACTAAGCGGGCTCTTGGGCGAGCCGGTGTTCAACGCCGCGTTTGGCGGCACGACGCTTGCAAAAAACGGAAGCGCCAGTGAGGAGCTGAGCATGGCGGCACTGAAAAACGCCGTGATCGCGAATGACTTTGCACCGCAGCAGCAGGTTTCGATCAAAAGCGCCGCGACGGAGTACTTTGACGAGTTGGTGGATGCGCTGGATGCCTCTGATTTTCGGGGCGCAGAGTTACTGCTTGTGACCCATGGCATGAACGATTATCTCTCCGGCATACCGTTGGAGAACACTGCAGACCCTAACGATGAAAGTACCTATGCAGGGGCGCTGCGGACGGTTGTTACGGGCCTCAGGAAGGCATTTCCAAACTGTAGGATTATATTGGTAACACCAACCTTCGCCTGGTACTGTAACGCTGAAAAGAGCTGCGAGGAGATCGAATTTGGCGGCGGAACGTTGGACGCGTACGCTGCAAAGGAGAGAGAGGTCGCTGCAGAGCTTCAAGTGGAACTCATCGATCTTTACGATCTTTATGAACATGAGAAACAAGAAGACTGGGAACGGTTCACCAGTGACGGGGTACACCCGAATGCAACCGGAAGAGAACTGATCGCCGAGCGGATTGCGGCATATTTGGAGGAACATCCATGAAACAGCCGATGGAGGCCATCGAACAACTGAAAAACAAATGGGGAAAGCGCGGCAGCCTTGCCTTCTTAAGCGCCTTCCTTTTGGGACTGCTCACGCACCTTCCCGTCATGCTCTCCGACATCCCGAATCATGACGGACTCGCGAGCATGTATTTCGACCAGAACATGATCACCTCAGGCCGCTGGTTTTTGACCGTTGCCTGCGGGTTTTCGTCCTACTTTACGGTACCTTGGATCATCGGCCTGATCGGTCTTTGTTTCTTAGGACTGACTAGCGTTGTGTTAACAGATCTGTTGGAGCTAAAGAGCAATCTGGCAGTCGTACTCTGTAGCGGGATCCTTGTGACCTTCCCGGCGCTGGCTTCGACCTTCGCTTATGTCTTTACGCTGGACGGCTACATGATGGCGCTGCTACTCGCGGTGCTTGCGGTGTATCTGACAAAGCGCACCAAATGGGGCTTTTTAACCGGCGCGCTGTGCCTTGCCTTTAGCCTCGGCATTTACCAGGCCTACCTGCCCTTCGCAATCCTTCTTTGCATGTATCTGTGCGCACTGCTGTTCG
>JAFPRF010000357.1 GCA_017400965.1 Lachnospiraceae bacterium | reverse complement strand
GACCTCATCCGCAAGGTTTCTCTGCAGGCGCACCATGTCGAGGATCCTTCGAACGCGCATGACCAGCACCTCGGGAACAAAGGGCTTACGGATAAAGTCAATGGCGCCCAGGGCAAGGCCCTTTTTCTCGGATTCGATGTCATCGTTTGCGGTTAGGAACACCACGGGGATGTCCGCCACGTCCTCCTCCATCGCCATCAGGCGGGACTTGGTCTCAAAGCCGTCCATACCAGGCATGCGTACGTCAAGCAGGATCAAATTCGGACGATGGTCCTTTAAGAGATCGAGTAGCGCGCCGCCGGAACGAAGCGCCGTCACGCGCATGTTATTCTTACTGAGCACGTGACCTGCGAGCTTTAAGTTCGCCACGTCGTCGTCCACCACGCAGATCCAAGGCTGGTCGCTCTGCTCCTGCGCCGCGTTCACGTCTGCCTTTAAGAAGTCCACTTCATAGGTCACGGAAAGGCGCTCGGGATTCTCCGTGTTCCAGATCTGCATCATGTTGCCCACCACCTGTGCGATGGCGTCCTCCTTGATGTCGGTCAGGAGCACAAATACCTGGGTTTTGCCATAACGCATCACAAGGTCGCTCTTACGCAGATACTCCTTGACGCATTTGCAGAACACGCGAACGCTCTGCTGATACTCTTCCTCATCCTGAGGGCCAATGGCATCTAGCGTAAAGAGGAGCTTGCAGGCCTTCTTGTGATATCGATTGACGTAACGCATGACAAAGCGATACACGTCGATAAAGGAATCACGCTCGAGTTGGAGCGCGCTGTCCGGGGAAGCCCCTTCCTCAAGGAATTTGCTGATGGTCTTCATGTTCGTCTCCGCAATCGGTTCAAAATGCGGCTGCGCCTGCAAAGGGGTGATGCCCTTGTCACGCTGTTTGAGTACGTTCTCGATTCTTCCCACGAGATTGTCAGGATCGAAAGGCTTTTTGATGAAATCTGCCGCACCCATTTCGCGTCCGCGCTGTTCTATGCTCGCATCTTCGTCGCCAGTCAGGAAAATGACGGGGATCTCTGCGATCCGCATCTCCTTTTCCAGGTCCTTTAACTTTTCGTAGGTTTCAAACCCGTCCATATCCGGCATATTCACGTCAAGTAACACCAGGTCTGGAATGTTCTCACGAACATACTCCAGAAGCGACTGCCCTGATTTCATGGCAGTTACTCTCTTATTGTGCTTGCTCAGGATATAGCCTGCCGTTTTTAAGCTTGTGGAATCGTCATCCACAATCACGATCCAATCCGTCATTTTCCGTACTCTCCTATTTCTTTCCGCCCTGTTCTACCTTTTTGATGTCATCCTGCGATGCTTCCTTGAGCGCGTAGGTGTCAAAGGCCGGTTCAGAGGGAAGGCTGATCTCGATCTCCGTCACCTTCGCCATCTGGGCGGTTCCTTCCTTCATGTCGATCTCAAAGACGTGTCCACCCTTCGTATGGTCCTTCGAAAGGAAGTGGAAATGCCAACCTGGTGCATTAATGCCGTCCATGTAGTCCGGGAAGTATACGCAGACCAGTGAACCCTCCACTTGGTCAAAAAAGAAGTCCTTCTGCGTCTTTGAAAGCATGTCCTTCAGCGTCACGTGATGCGAGCGCTGGCCCACCTCCGAGCGTGCGCTGACCTTTTCGAAAACGCCGTCAATGCGAACAACGTGCATGCTGTTTAAGCCAAACCACTCTTCGATCTGCAGATTCAATAAGGTTTTCAGGGCTGTGATCGTCTTGACCTCTCCCGTTGCAAAGCTCTTAAAGCTTTCCGCGCCCTGCAAGGGTGCAACAGCTGCAAAGGGAACGCCCAGCGTCGGCTCCGCAGCTACGACGTCGCCCGTAACCATCGCGCGAAAACACTGCCCGTCAAGCACGATCATCTCTCCGTCCACGTTCTCAAAGGTACCAAGGCCGGTATCTCCATGGGAGATCAGCTCTTCCACGGTGGTAACGCTCCTCGTATAGCCAAGTGCCAGTGCCTGTAAAGTCGAAACTTGATACATTTTTGTCTGCATAGATTCCGCCTCCTTCTCGCGCGTGACAATAGCAAAAAGGCTCTCCATGGTTTCATCACGTGGAAAGCCTATCGTCTTTGAATCAACGCCCCATTTGGGTTTATTTTAACATAAATGGCACGATTTATCAAGTGTTGCAACGGTTT
>JAFPRF010000052.1 GCA_017400965.1 Lachnospiraceae bacterium | reverse complement strand
GCCAGGATCAAACTCTCAATAAAAGTTTTTTCCAAGCACGGATCAACGAATTGTTAATCTGGCTTTTACTGTTTTTGTTTTAGGTATTCGTTCTCTGAAATTCAGAAGATCAGGCTTCCTAATAGCCTTTTCTCTGGAATTTTCGAGGTTGCATTGTTGTTTACTTATCAAGGTGCTGGTGCAAGGCTTTTGCCTTGCATTGCTGTCAAGTTCTTGGCGACAGCTTTGTTATAATAACACGGCCGCAATCACTTGTCAACAACTTTTTTGAAGTTTTTCAAAAATTCGAAAAACTTTTTTCACTGCCTTTTTCGGCGGTGGAATTTTAATATATCACGTTTCCCCTTTATTTGTCAATGACTTCCCACAAAAAAATCGGCACCCCTAATACTTAGGGATGCCGACAATGTGCTAACTCCTAGTAGTAATACTGTCTCCAGTTCTCGACGATGTTGGACGCCTCTTCCTGGCTCAGGCCCGTGATCTGCGCGAGCTCCTGCACGGCGAAAATCTTCTCCTGGTTATTGATGCACTGATTTACGTGTGCAAGCTGTGCCTTAGCGTAGCTTACGCCGTGGATCATGACATAGGTCTGCTGCGCTGCCTTATTGATCTGCACGTTCTCTGCCTTATAGCCGATCACGAACAGCACGCCGCCGACAACGATCGCTCCGATGGAGAAAAAGAAGAAGCCAACCATCGTCTTAGGATTTGCAACGGAATCAATGTAGTAAGGAAGCGCGTAATGCTTCATTTCCTCATCGTCCTCAAACCACTCCGCGGTGCGCAGCTGCTTATAATAGATGTCCTGCATCTTCTTGTTCATCTTCTTCAGGACGCCGACCTTCTCCACGTGCTTATCCAGCTCCGTGAGGTAGCCGTCCATGTAATCATAGGTATCATCGATCATCTGATCAAAGACGTCATACTCCTTCTCGAACACCTTAACGCCGATGTAGCGCCACTCATCTCCCTCGTATGCAGGGATCAGGTAATAGGAATCCTCACCGGTCTTACGGCCGTTCTCGGTGGTCGTGCGCGTTGCGTAGGCACCAAATACCATATTGATGTCTGCGTAAACCATGTCGAAATAGCCGACCTCCGAAATGCCCTGCTCCAACTCATACAGGTTCTTTGTGCCTTTCAAGCCGGCGATGCCCTCGCGGAACGAGATGATCGTCAGGATGATTCCTAATAGAAACAATGCGCCTCCAAATTTCTTCACTTACTTTTCCTCCCTTATCTTAAGCCCTTTTGGACTTAGCAACAAATTGTGGTAACAGCGCCTGGAGCTTTTCGTATTCCGCCTCCTGGAACACGGCTAACGGCCTGTCGGACTTCTCGACGCGTTGGCTCTTGATCACGGCATCAATGTTGATGGGCATTGTCTCCCCCATGATCTTTAAGGTAAGCAACACGCCGTTCTTTTTCTGCTTCACCTTCAGCTGCGTCTGATTCCAGTCTACCTTCAGCTCGTTCCGAATATACAGTCTTCCTTCTTTCTTAATGAAAGGAAAGATGATCATGTCTTCTGCATTAAAAGCGACGATGTAGGGGAAATAATAATAGGCCGTGGTATTCAGCGACTGCTTTACCTTTGTATAGTAGCCCACGACGTAAGTATAGTTCCCATACGCTTCCTGCGTGACCTTGCTCATGAGATCCAGCATGTCGCGCTTGTCCGTGTTGTTCGCCCGCTGCGCCTCCATGAGCTTCTTCGTCTTCTTCGACGACACGATGGCGGCAACGATCAGCGCTACAACCAACAGCGCAAATAGGATCACATAAATGAAATCGTCCATGACTCCCCCCTATATATAACAAAAGAGTGTTGACATAGTCAACACTCTAACTTATTGGCAGAGGAAACGGAGAAAGAGGGATTTGAACCCTCGCGCCGGTTGCCCGACCTACACCCTTAGCAGGGGCGCCTCTTCGGCCTCTTGAGTATTTCTCCTCATCCGAACTTCGTCTCTACCAATATGCATCTAAGCGCTAACTCATAGCGCATTTATCATTATACGCAAGGTTCCCCCGTTTGTCAATCGCAAAATTATTTTTGTTTTGGATCCTCGTACTGCGCGATGGCTTCCTCGATGCGGCGCTTCACTTCGGCCGCGATCTCCACCGTCTTCATGTCCTTGTATTCCTCATAATACATGGGCTTTAAGTAGATCAGCTTCACCGTCACGCGCCGGATGGACTGCACGTCAAAGGGGATAAAGCAATTGATCAGCGCACAGGGAACGATGGGACATTTCGCCTTCTGGGCCGCCTTAAAACTGCCGGCCTTGAACTCCTGCACCTTATTTCCCTCGTGACTGCGGTGCCCCTCCGGGAAGATCAGGTAATTCCTTCCCTGCTGCACCTCCTCGGCGATCTGGTTGATCACCTGCATCGACTGGCGCACGTCCTCGCGGTCCATGGCAAGGCTTCCCGTCGCCTGTAGCACCTGCTTAAGCAGAATAATGTTCTTCGCTTCCTTCTTAATGACCGCTGCGAATGGCCTCGGGCTGGAAGAGAAAAACATCAGCGAATCGAACAACCCCTGATGATTGGGGTAAAACATGAACCCGTCCTTCTCGGGCAGATTCTCCACGCCATGGATCTCGGGCTTAATGTTCCCACCCCAGATCGCGGCTTTTGCGATCAGCTTTGAAATCTTAAAACCGGGAACGTAATCTCCCTTGTACCTCCAGGCGTTAAAGCAAAGCCTGCCAAACAAATACGGTACCCATAAGATGTTCATGAGCACCATTAAGGCAATTCTCATGGTTTAGGTTACTCCTTGCAATACGCTGCCGTAGCAGTTTCATAGAGATTGTTTCCCTCGCAGTCGATCACGACGATCACCGGGAAATCCTTTACCTCCAGCTTTCGGATGGCTTCCGTTCCGAGATCATCGTACGCCACCACCTCAGAGCTTAGGATCGACTTAGAAAGCAGCGCGCCTGCACCGCCAACGGCCGCGAAATACACCGCGCCATTGCGAATGATCGCGTCCTTCACTGCCTGGGAGCGCTTGCCCTTGCCGATCATGCCCTTCAGGCCGAGGTCAAGAAGCGCCGGCGCATACTTGTCCATGCGGCTCGCCGTCGTGGGACCCGCGGAACCAATGGGGCGACCCTCCCTCGCGGGGGACGGTCCCATGTAATAAATGACGTTGTTCTTCATGTCGATGGGCAGGGGCTTTCCTGCGTCGAGTGCCTCCTGCATCCGCTTGTGCGCCGCGTCACGCGCCGTATAGATCGTACCCGTAAAATATACGTAGTCCCCTGACTTTAAGGATCTTGCATCCTCGTCGGAAAGGGGCGCCGTCAAATGTCTGTCCATGATGATCCTCCCTACAAAATCCGCACTGCGTGGCGATTGACGTGGCAACAAATGTTGATGGCCACGGGCAGTCCCGCAATGTGCGTCGGATAGGTGTTTACGTTTACGGCCATCGCCGTCGTGCTGCCGCCAAGGCCGCCGGGGCCGATGCCCGTGCGATTGATGCGCGCTAACATCTCCTCCTCGAGCTCACGCACCCAAGGGATCTCCGAGCGCTGATCCAGAGGTCTCGTTAGGGCCTGCTTTGCCAGGATCGCGCACTTTTCGAAGGTGCCGCCAACGCCAACGCCGACTACCATCGGCGGGCAGGCGTTCGGGCCTGCATCCTTCACCGCCGTCAGGATCGCGTTCTTCACGCCCTCGATCCCGTCCGCAGGCTTTAACATAAAGACTCTGCTCATGTTCTCGCTGCCAAAGCCCTTCGGTGCCACCGTGATCTTTACCTGATCGCCGGGAACGATGTCATAATGGATCACCGCCGGCGTATTGTCCTTCGTATTCTCGCGCAGGATCGGGTCGCCCACCACGGACTTCCGCATAAAGCCGTCCACGTAGCCCCTGCGCACGCCCTCGTTCACGGCGTCCGTCAGACTCCCACCCGTCAGGTGCACGTCCTGGCCAACCTCCAAAAAGATCACCGCCATGCCCGTGTCCTGACAGATGGGGATCATGTCCTCACCCGCGATCTTTAAATTCTCCTTCAGCTGCTCCAAAATCTGGCGTCCCAGCGGTGCTTCTTCCTTCTGCGCCGCCTCGCAG
>JAFPRF010000356.1 GCA_017400965.1 Lachnospiraceae bacterium | reverse complement strand
CATACGTGAATGCGTTATATGAGGCGGGCTTTGTTATTGAAAAGATGATCGAGCAGACCGATGAACAGACGATGGCTGATGTGGGAGACAATAGTCCTAAGGCTCAAAAAGCTAGGATGCTTCCTCTGTCAATCTGCTTTAAGTGCAGAAAAATGTGAACCGGAAAATATGAGATAACGGTGTTTGTGTTTGTGAATGAGGGTTCATGACAAAAAACGAGTCACGAAAGAAAAATATGGTTGGTGAGAAAAGCGGTTTCATGGTATGATGTAGTTTCGCACCCTAGTGAGAAGGAGAGTATGAAAATGACAAACGAACAGTTGAAAAACTTTTATTTTGGAGCATATCGTTTCGAGGAGACGGAGGACGGTTGGCTTAAGGCGTTCCAGTATTCAAAGGCGCAGGAGGAGTATTTCAAGGAGGCCTTTGATTTCTGGTATGACAGATGCACGGCATCCACGGCGAAGACCATCGAATTTATCACCGAGGCGACGAAGCTATCCTTTGATTTCAAGATTATTTGGATGGGTTCGCCGGATTCCTTTGAGCTAGCGGTGGATGGACAGATCACGAAGATTGCTTACGTGATGGACTTCATGAAAGAGGGAATGCCTGAGCCTGATTTCTCGAAGGGATTTCCCGGTTGGAACCTTCCGAAAGAGGGAAAGATCGCGTGGGAGCTGCCGGAAGGGAAGAAGTCCGTTGTGATCTATTTGCCTTCGGACGCGACGGTTCTTGTAAAGAATTTCGAACTGAATGGGACTGCGGAGAGACCGCAGAAGAACGAGAAGGTGCTTTGGCTCGGCGACTCCATTACGCAGGGCTTTGGACCGCTTCGTAGCGCGCAGACTTACGTTTCCGTGGCGAACAGGATCCTGAATTATGACATTGTAAATCAGGGTATCGGCGGTTACGTGTATGACAAAAAGTCCCTCATGAAGATGGATGGATATCAGCCGGAGAAGATCATTGTTGCGCTTGGGACGAACCAGTATGGAGATGAGACCATGGCAGCTGTTGAGGAGTATTACGAGACCCTGACGGGGATTTATGGTCATGAGATCCCGATCCTTTGCATCTCCCCGATCTGGCGCGGAGATCAACCGGAAGGATACGAGAAGTTCGTGAGCTTCTGCGAAGGAATCAAAGAAGTTGCGGGCAGATATCAGAACGTAACCATCATTGACGGATTTACGCTGGTGCCGCATTTGAAGGAGTATTATTTGGACAATCTGCACCCGAATTGCCTCGGGGCAGAGAACTATGGAAGGAACTTAGTGGAGATGATCAGAAAGCTAAGGTTCTAAAGAAAGAGTGAGACAAAATGAATTTACCGAATAGTTTTTATGAAGTTGCAAAAGATTATGGGGTGCCCAAGGAGGAGATCCTCTTTGGCGCCATTGCGGATTTCGATCTGGAGTACCGTTTCGCGGATACGGTGGTTGCGCTGACGAAGGAGAAGCTCCTCGTTGCTGCATATCCCTATCGCGAGAAAGAAGAGTTCAGACTAGGCGGCTACGGCGGCATGCATAAGGACATGACGCTGGAGGGCAAGCCTGCATTAAAGATCTATCCGTTAGAGAAGGTGGAGAGCCTGAAGGTGCTGCGTCAGATCAGCACGGGCGTGCTCATGGCGGAGATCGAAGGCGCTGAGCACTTCATCTGCCAGTTCTCCAACACGAAGCAGGGATATTTCCACAAGCTGGCGGACCTGCTGAAAAAAGTTAAGGACAAGGAAGAGATCAAGGAAGAAGATCTAGACGTGGAAAAGGGCAAGGAGGTGTGCCCGAAGTGCGGCATGCTTTATCCCGATCAGGAGCGTAAGGTCTGCCCGAAGTGCCTCGATAAGCGCTCGGTATTACTGCGCATCATGGGATACTTCAAGCCCTATAAGTTCCAGCTTGCCATTATGGTGCTGTGCTATCTTGGGAACGTGGGTCTGAACCTGGCGTGGCCGTACCTGAGCGGTACGATCCTGTACGACAAGGTATTGGCGAAGAATCCAGAGTTTTTGGAGTTCTTAAATCTGCCAGCCGGGAGATTTGGAACGGCGCTTGTGATGGTGGTGATCGCCATGATCGTGGCGAAGATCATCGGTCAGTTCTTCGGTATTTTGCAGGGTGCGATGACGGCGAACGTGGCTCCGCACGTGGTAGGTACCATTAAGAGTCAGACCTTTTCAGCGATGGGAAGACTTTCCATCAGCTTTTTCACGAGACGCCAGACTGGCGGCCTGATGACCAGAGTGTGCGACGATGCAGAGCAGATTTCCTCGTTCTTCATCGACGGCATTCCGTACTTTTTCATCAACGTGTTGACGCTTGTGGTAACGATCATCGTGATGTTTGCGCTGAATCCTGTTTTGGCGCTGGCCTGCGTGATCCTCATGCCGGTGCTTGTCATCATGAGCTACAATATGCTGCCACACCTTTGGCATTATTACGGTAAGCGACACCGCGCAAACAGGCGCATGAACAGCCAGATCAACGAGAACCTGACGGGTGCCCGCGTGGTCAAGGCTTTTGGACGCGAGGAGCAGGAGATCGGGCGCTTTGGAAAGAATAATAAGCGCGTGCAGAATTCCGAGATCGACCTTGCGCATTATGACAATAAGTTTTTCGCGCTGTACTACTCCGTGGAGGATACGATCTCGTTCCTCGTTTGGGCAGTCGGCGGTGCGCTGATGATCAGCGGTTTCATGGCGTCCGCGGAGGACGGCAATGTGGCGGGCTTTCTTAGCGCACAGAACATTTCGCTCGGTCTCCTTCTGACCTTCTCTGGTTACGTGGGACAGTTAAAGGGACCCTTGGAGTTCATGTCGCACATTATCCGTTGGTATACGAACTGCATGAACTGCGGTCAGAGACTCTTCGAGATCATCGATGCCGTGCCTGAGGTGCGCGAGTCAAGAGACCCGTACAGACCAGAGAAGTTGAACGGCGAGATCGAACTGAAGAACGTGACTTTCGGCTATGAGCCGCATAAACCGATCCTGAAGGACATCAGTTTCCATGTAAAGGCCGGCGAGGTGTTCGGCATCGTGGGACGGTCCGGCGCGGGAAAATCAACGCTGGTAAACCTAATCTCCAGACTCTATGACACGGAGGAAGGAGAGGTCTTGGTGGACGGCGTGAACGTTAAGAAATATGGGTTCAGAGAGCTGCGTAAGAACGTGGCCATGGTAAGCCAAGAGACTTACATTTTCATGGGCACGGTGGCAGAGAACATTGCCTACGCGAGACCTGACGCGACGAGGCAGGAGATCATCTCCGCGGCCATGCAGGCGAGCGCGCATGACTTTATCTGTAAGATGCCTGAAGGCTATGATACGATCCTGGGTTCCTCTGGAAGATCGCTTTCCGGCGGTGAGAAGCAGAGAATCTCCATCGCGAGGGCGATCCTTGCGGATCCGAAGATCTTGATCCTGGACGAGGCAACCTCCGCCGTAGATACGGAGACGGAGCTGGCAATCCAAAAGTCTTTGGAGCGATTGGAGAAGGGTAGAACGGTCATTTCCATCGCGCACAGACTGTCGACGCTACGTAACGCAACGCATCTGATCGTGCTGGATGAGGGCAAGCTTACCGAGTCCGGTACCCATGAGGAACTGATGGCAAAGAAGGGCACCTATT